>JBAWCX010000339.1:0-5637 GCA_049590495.1 Binatus sp. (SeqCode) | reverse complement strand
TCAGCGCAGTCTGAAGCAGCCAGGCATCCTCGTTGCGTTCGAGATTGTACTTGCGAGCGACGTGCAAGGTGTCGATCACCTCGCCATATACGTCGAGCTGAAATTGCTCGTGAGCGGCATTGCCAATACGCACTGGCGCGCTCTTCTCATAGCCAGTCAGCCATGGAATCTCCAACTCAGTGAGCATTCGTTCGCCCGCGACTCCATACATAATCTGAGTATCTTGCGGATGACCTGCTATTGCTCTGAGTAGCCATTCGCGCCACGCGCGCGCCTCGTCGATATAGCCAGAAATCAATAGTGCATAGAGCGTAAAGGTCGAATCACGAAGCCAGCAAAATCGATAATCCCAGTTGCGCGGGCCGCCCAGAGCTTCAGGCAGGGAAGTGGTCGGCGCCGCAATGATACCTCCGGTCGGCGTGTAAGTGAGAGCCTTCAGCGTGATAAGCGATCGCACTACAGTGTCGCGCCATTCGCCCTGAGAACTGCAGCGGCCCGCCCAGTCGCGCCATCGCTGTTCGGTCTCGGACAGCATGCCCAGCGGATCCACGTCGCCGGGCTCGTCTTCGTGCGACGGATACCCTGTCATCCTGAACGTTACCGATTGACCTTCGGCGATTGAGAATTCACCGACCGTCGTATAGTCCTCGCTGCGCAAAGGAACTTCGGTTCGAAAAGCGATCGCGATCGGTCCTGAGACCGCGCTGATGCCGTAGTCGCGTTTTCGAACCCACGGGAGCGTACGCCCGTAATCGAAACGGAAGATCACTTCCGTTCGCATCGGCACCTGACCTCGGATGCCCTTCACAATCCGAATCACATCGGTTTGCTCGGGTCGCTCGGCAACCGGCATGAAGTCGATGACGGTCGCGACGCCGCTTTCGGTCTCGAACTCGGTTTCCAGTAGCAGCGTATCGTCGCGATATTTCCGCCGGACCTGCTTGACGCCGCCCTGCGGTGCCAGGAGCCAACGTCCGTTTGTCTTATCTCCGAGAATCGAAGCGAAGCACGCGCCGGAATCGAACCGGGGCAGGCATAGCCAGTCGATGGAACCCGACCGATCGACGAGCGCGGCCGTGCGAAGGTTTCCGATCAGAGCATAGTCCTCGATCCGGCTGCTCATTCGGCTGCTCCCATTGAAGGTTCGCGATCTTTCGGCATCAAGATTGCCACGGAGACGGGCGGCAGATCGATCGCTGTGCCGTCGCCTCGAACGTCGGGCCTGGAGGCAAGTGAAATGTCCAACCGGTTCGCATGCGCGAGGGGCACACGTTGCGGAGTCGGCGCGAAGTTGCAAATCACCACAGAATCGCCGCGGTTGACGCGAATCCAGCGCGCCTCTTCGTCGAAACTGACCGCATCGAGGTCGAGCCGGCCGTTCTCGAAATCGCGCGCGCATCGGCGGAGACTGATCAGTCGCCGATACCATTCGAAGATCTCGCGATGCGCTCCGCGTTCGCGCTCGTCCCAATCGAGCTTCGACAGCTCGAACGTGTCGCCAGCCTGCGGATCGGGAACCTCCGCTACGTTTGCAACGAAAGGCGCGAATTCGGCTCTGCGGCCTTTGCGCACAGACTCTGCAAGCTCCGCATCCTGATGGTCGGTGAAGTACTGGAACGGACTCGACGCGTTCCACTCTTCGCCCTGAAATAACAGCGGGACAAACGGCGCCGTCATCAATAGTGCTGCCGCAATCTTAAGCTGATCGATCGTCACGAGATGCCCCAACCGTTCGCCCCTCGCGCGATTGCCAACTTGATCGTGATTCTGGAGAAACGCGATGAATCGATGCGCGGAAAGCCCCGTCACCGGCGCGCCGTGCATGCGTCGGCGACTCTTCGAGTAGGTACCGTCGTAGACGAAGCCGCGCGTAAGACTTTTCGCCAGGTGCGCGATCAGCCCGAAATCTCCCAAATAGCCGGCGCTCTCGCCGGTCAGGATGGTGTGCAGCGCGTGGTGAAAATCGTCGTTCCATTGCGCGTCGAGGCCGTAACCGCCGGCTTCGCGCGGCGTGACGATTCGCGGCAGATTGAGATCGCTTTCCGCGATCACCACGAGCGGGCGGCCGACCGCAGCTTCGAGCGCGTGAACCTCCGCGCCCAGTTGTTCGAGAAAGTGAATCGCGGATGCGTCGAAAATCGCATGGACCGCGTCGATGCGCAGTCCGTCGACGCGATAATCGCGCAGCCACATCAAAGCGTTGTCGCAGAAAAATCGCCGGACCTCGTCGCTGTCCGCATCGTCGAGATTGACGGCCTCGCCCCACGGCGTGCGATAACGATTCGTAAAGTAAGGACCGAACTTGGCGAGATAGTTGCCCTCTGGTCCGAGGTGATTGTAAACGACGTCGAGAATGACGCCGAGCCCGTGCCCATGCGATCCGTCGACGAAGCGTTTCATTGCGTCGGGTCCGCCGTACAAATGATGTGGCGCGTAAAGATCGACGCCGTCGTAGCCCCACCCGCGTGCACCTGGGAACTCAGTCACCGGCATCAACTCGACATGAGTGACGCCTAAATCCCGCAGGTAGCCCAGGCGCTCGGCGGCCGCGTCGAAGGTACCCGCCGGCGTGAACGTTCCTATGTGTAGTTCGTAGATGACCGCGGACGCCAACGGCGCTTGCCGAAATTGCGGGTGACGCCAAACGAACGCGGAATGATCGACGGGACGGGACAGTCCGTGCACGCCATGCGGCTGGAAGGGTGAACGGGGATCGGGCAAGGGCGGTCCGCCATCGACGCTGAAGCCGTAGTCAGCGTGCGATAGTTCGGTGCTCAACTCGGCGCGCCACCATCCGTGTTCCGTTCGACGCATCTCGACACGTTCGTTTGCGGTTACCATCGCGACGCTCGATGCCGAAGGCGCCCACACCGTCCGGCGATTCACGGCGAGATCCTGTCGCGCGCGAGCAACGCAACCGGAAATCGGCGCATTATGCCGGCAAGCCGCGTTGGCCCTCCCCGCAATCGCTCGCCCGTCAAGTGATTCGTCCAATCCCCGCGCGGCAACTCGACTTCGGTGTCGCGCCAGTCACCGGCCAGTCTGGCTACCAGCCGCGGCGCGATCGCAATCACCGAATCGCCCCGCATGAAGGCAACGACGTGCTCGCGACGGGCGCCGCGCGCCTCGATCGGTTCGATTCCGGCTTGCGGGCTGAACCATTCAGGATGACGCCTGCGGAGTGCGAGTGCATTGCGAATCAGCCACATCTTGGGCAAGCCGTCATCGATACGTTCCATCACCTGCTCTGGCGTGGCGTTTTTGAGATCGGCGAGCAAGCGTCGTCGCAGATCGAAGTCAGGCAGGCGGCGATTGTCGGGATCAACCAGCGCGAGGTTCCATAGCTCCGTACCCTGGTAGAAATCGGGCACGCCGGGCGCGGCAAGCTTTATCAGCGTTTGTGCGAGCGAATTGATCCTCCCCGGATAAATCAGTGAAGCGACAAATTGATCGAGCGCCGTTATGAAGTTCGAATCGTCGTAGATGGCGTCGATGAACTTTCGCACCGCATTCTCATACGCGGGCGCCGGATCGGTCCACGACGTATGGACCTTGGCTTCACGCGCCGCCTTTTCAGCGTAGGCCTGCAGCCGCGATTTTTCGATCGGCCATGCGCCGACCATGGTCTGGTAGAGATGATATTCGAAATTGCGATCCGGCATTCCGCCTTCGCGATAGCGCTCATTTATCGAGGCCCATTCGATTACGGAGCCGGCCCATCGCTCTGGTTCTTCGGAAAGCACAAAAAGCCGCGCGCGCACATCCTCGCTGCGCTTGGTGTCGTGCGTCGAGGTCGCGAGCATCGTGTGCGGCCATCGACGAAGTATTCGGCGGCACCATCCGAGGAACTCCGCCGGCGTGACGCCGAAGCAATCCGGGTCGCCGCCCACTTCATTGAGCGCAAGCATCCGGTTGAAGGAATAAAAAGCGGTGTCCTCGACGCCTTTGGCCATCACGGCCGCCGAGATTTGCTGAAATCGCAGGGCCAACTCGGCGCCCATTTTCCCGCCGGTTCTGAGCGACAGGATATCGCGCACAAGATCTAACAATCGCGCGTCGAGGTCGGGCCGATATGCTTTGGCCGCCTCAATCGCCGCCGAGATCCGGCAGTCATCTTCAGGAGCGACTTCGTGCGGCTCGCGAACGTATGTGCGGTAAACCGGCAAACACGCGATCGCCGCGCGAATAACCTCGTGCGCTTCGTGGCGTGTGTAGTCGCGATGCGTCCGGTCAGCTTCGCAGAGGTCCAGCAGCATCGCGGTCAGAGTGTTGATCTCGCTGCCCAGCGTATCGCGCATCGCAAATTGCTTGCGTGCGCGAACCAGCGCGGCGAAATCCGCGGGCTCGCCGCTGAACTCACGATAGAAGTCCGTCAACGTCTGCGCGCCGGCGGGGTCGACAAACAATCGCCCTGCCATGTTCAGAAAGTCGTAGCCGGTGCTGCCTTCGATCGGCCAGGATTCGCGCAGGCTCTCAGAGCCAAGAAGAATCTTCTCGGCCACGATCCAGGTATCGGGGCACGCGGCCCGCAAGCGCTGAAAGTATTCCAGCGGATCGCGCAATCCATCGGGATGATCGACGCGGAGTCCCGTCAGGCGACCTTCCGCAACCCACTTGATGACCAGCTTGTGAGTTGCTTCGAACAACCGTTCGTTCTCGATCCTGAGACCGACCAGCGAGTTGATATCGAAAAAGCGCCGGTAACCAAGATCGCGCGAGGCCATTCGCCAATACGCGAGGCGATAGTTTTGCTGCTCGAGAAATTCGTGCAATCGATCCGAATCGGCGTTCAACTGCGAGACAACTTCGTCGATCGCGCTCGCGACCGCCGCATCCTCGCTCAGCAGCTTTGCCAGCATGTCGGTCAGCAACTTCTTGTCGCGATGGCGCCGCGTGATGCTCTTGAGGTCGGTCGCGGCTGGAAACGGCAAGGTGTCGAACCCGTCGGCGAGAAACGCCAGCGCATCGCTGCCGCATTTTACCGCCGCCGGCGCGAGTATCTGCCACAACGAGCGCGGCGCAGCCGGGAACACGCCGTTGGCATCGCGCACTTCGAACTTTCCGCCCGCGCGAACGACCCTCAGTTTTCCTGCCTCGAGCAGGAGGCCGTACTGGTCCTCGAGCACCGGCATCAACACAGTGTTGTGGATGCGGCGTTCCGGCGGTTCCCAATCGACATCGAAAAACGCCGCGTACGCGCTCGACGGGCCGTTCTCCAGCACGTCCCACCACCACGGATTCTCGCGGTGGATCGCCATGTGGTTCGGCACGATGTCGAGCATCTGGCCCATCTTCGCCCGGTCGAGTGCCGCGCGCATTCGATCGAACGCGTCCTCGCCGCCCAACTCGCGATTCACCTTCGAGTGATCGACCACGTCGTAGCCATGAGTACTGCCCGGCGCGGCCTGGAAATACGGCGAGCAATAGAGTTGGTCAATACCCAGCTCTTCCAGGTACGGAATAATCTTCGCCGCATCGTCGAAGCCGAAGTGGCTATTCAGTTGGATGCGGTAAGTCGATTGCGGTTCACGCCACACGGCGCATCACAACCAGCGATCGGGAGTTGACATTGATCTTGGTTCCGGCGGCGCGCTGCCAGTCCTCGTCGGCCGGCTTGCCGTTCGCGGTATCGAGCAC
>JBAWCX010000338.1:0-6843 GCA_049590495.1 Binatus sp. (SeqCode) | reverse complement strand
GCATGACGCCAGCGAGCGCGTCGGCGATCGCCGCGAGCTCGCGCGATTCAAGCGGCCGCGGATGCATCGCGGCGACACCGGCAATCGCGGCGGCGCAATTGAGAGCGGCGGCCTCGCCCAGCAGCGCGATTTCAGCTTCGATGAAAGGCGCGGCTCCCGCAGCGACCATCGCGCGAGCGACTTCTACCTTGACGCGCGAGCGAGCGCCCACGCTTCGGCTGACGAGCCGCACATCAGCGTCTGGCGATTTCCCAAATGTGACTCGTCGCAAGAGTTTCGGAATCCGCGCCAGGACCATCGGTTCCTCTGCCGATGCGACCGCATAGTGCCGCGCAGTCGAGAACAGCGCGGCTTCCTCGTCGGCGATATCGTCAAGCGTGCCGAGACCTTCGCTGTGTTCGAGATCGACGTTGAGGACCATCGCGACGTCCGGCTCGACGATTTGCGCCAGCTTTGGAATTTCGCCGCGCGTGTTGGTGCCGCACTCGAGGACCGCCGCTCGATGCGCGCCGGTGAGAGTGAAGATCGTCATCGGCACGCCGATCAGATTGTTTAAATTGCCAGGGGTTGAGAGCGTGGACCCGAACAGCGCGCGCGAGAGCGCGGCGGTGAGTTCTTTGGTGGTCGTTTTGCCGACGGCGCCGCCGATTGCGATCAGCGGGAGTGCACGGGCCGCGCGTGTGCGCACGAGATGGTGGCGTGCGAGCCGGCCGAGAGCAGCGAGGGTATCGTCGACCTCGATGCAATCGAGTGCGGGATCACGGCGTCCAGTCGCGACGATCGCGGCTGCGGCGCCGCGCGCGGCGGCTTGCGCGGTATAGTCGTGACCGTCGGACGCCGCGCCACGCAGCGCGACGAATATCGCACCGGCTTCGATCGAGCGCGTGTCGATGCTCACGCCGCGGACGCGATCACCGGCAGAAACAGCCGAAGTGGAGCGGACGAGAGCGCCACCGGTCGCTTGAACGACTTCATCGAGCGTGAACTCGCACTGATTGCTGGGAATCGGCGTCGCCATCGCGGATACATTGTGCCGAAATATTCGCGGCGCTCATACCGGCTGCGACTTGACATGCGCGCAGGCGCAAATCAGCCTGCTGCGTACGAGGGACCACGATGGCGGACAGCAAAGCACCGATTGTCGGCGTGATCATGGGCAGTAAGAGCGACTGGGAATACATGTCGGCGGCGGCCGAGGTCATGGAAGAACTTCAAGTGTCACATGAAGTTCGAATCATGTCTGCGCATCGCACGCCCGACCTCACTTTGGAATATTCCGCAAAGGCGGCGGGCCGCGGAATCCGCGCGATAATCGCCGGCGCCGGCGGCGCGGCACATCTGGCGGGAGTGGTCGCGGCCAAGACTATTTTGCCGGTGATTGGCGTGCCGATGCCGACGACGTCGCTCAACGGAATCGACTCGCTGCTGTCGATCGTGCAGATGCCCAAGGGGGTGCCGGTCGCGACGATGGCGATTGGCAAGCCTGGCGCGGCGAATGCGGCTTTGTTTGCGGCGCAGATAATCGCGCTGGGCGACCCGAAGCTCGGTCAGCGGCTGATAAAATGGCGGGCTGCGCGGGCGCAGGAATTGTTGCAGCAGAAGATTCCATAGCAGGCCGGTGCGGCGGGTGTCGTGCTAGAGTTCATGCGATGACGAAACGCGATATCGACACGCCGGCATTGATTCTCGATCTCGACGTGCTCGAGGAAAATATCCGCACGATGGCGGCGTACTTCGCCGCACGTCCGCAGAAGCTCAGGCCGCATTTCAAGACGCCGAAGACGCCCGAGGTCGCGCGACGGCAGCTCGCGGCCGGGGCGATCGGATTAACCGCATCGAAGCTCGGCGAGGTCGAGGTGCTGGCGCGCGCCGGGCTCGGCCCGGTGCTGCTCGCGAATCAGATCGCGGGGACGGCCAAGATCGATCGGTTTTTCAAAGCGGCGGCGCGCGTCGATTTGATCGGAACTATCGAGAGCGAGTTCAACGTGCGCGAGTTCGAAGCGGGCGCGGCGCGGGCTGGTCGAACGGCCGACGTGATAATCGAAGTCGACACCGGGATGCATCGATGCGGTACCGAGACACCCGAAGAGACCGTCGAATTGGCGCGACGCGCGAAGCGGGCAGGGCTCAACTACCGCGGAGTGATGGGCTATGAAGGCCACGCCGTGCTTGTTCCGGATCGAGAGAAGCGAATCGCGACCGCGCGCGAGGCGCTGACGACGCTCAGCCGCCACGTCGAAGCATTGCGGGCGGCAGGACTCGCGCCGGAAATAGTGAGCGCGGGCGGGACCGGGACGTTCGACATCGCAGGCAGCTGGCCCGACGTGACCGAAGTGCAGGCGGGGTCGTACGTTTTCATGGACGGCGCCTATCGAAATGTGCGCCCGGACCTGGGTCGTCCGGCGCTGACTCTTTTGGCGACGGTAATTTCGCGGCGCGGCAGTCGTGCGATAATCGACGCGGGCATGAAATCGTTGACCAACGAGTTCGGTCCGCCAATGGTCAAAGATACCGCGATCAAGGTTGCGCACCTGTCCGAGGAACACGGTGCTGTTGCGGCGGGCGAAAGCAGTCTCGAGCCGGGATCGAAAATTGAAATAATTCCCAGCCACAACGACACGACGATCAATCTCCACAGTGAGTATTACGTAGTTCGAGGCGACGAAGTGATCGCAGCCTGGCCGATAGAAGCCGCCCGCGCGTACCGATGAGTATTCGGATGCGTAAAGCAGTGCATCGCGCGATCGCCGCGATAGCTATTGAGGTAGCGCTCGCCGGAACTTCTGCGTACGCCACCGACGTCAAAATGGCCGGCAAGCTGACGGCGCCCGCAAACGCCAGCGTGGTCGCAATATGCACCGATACTGTAGTGCAGAGCGTGTTGAACGAAGATTTGCGGGCGGCGCGCCACGGTCAGCCGTCGAATCCGGACAATTCGGTGACGCTCACCGTCACGGTGAGCCAGCAAATGCTCGCGCCGGGGGTGTCATTGAATCAGATGTTCCCGGGCGATCCTTCGATGGTCGAATTGCTCAAGGAGGCCGGCGCGGATCCGCCACCGCTCGGCGACAGCGGCGATCAGCCGATCGATCCGTATGCGCTGCAGGCGCGCCGCCAGGCGTTGTCTCCCGAAGATCCGGCGTCGGAACAGTTCAGGGCGTACCAGGCGAGCAAGCAGGCGATGACTCGCGGGCCGACGCCGTATGACAACATCCCGAAGAACCAGCTTTACGACACTGTGATCGTCGCGCGCGCGTCGTTGGAAGGGGCGACCGACGAGCTGAAGGTCGTCGCGGTCGTGCACTCAGGCGACGACCCGCGACGCGCCAAGGAACTCGTCGCCGAGGAGATCGCCAACTCAATACTGCACTAGCTCAGTTGCTGTTCGTTCGCCGGCTCGCGCGGGATCGGCTGAGGTAGGTCGGTACGTTTGTCCGCCAGCGGTACGTTCAAGGGCGCGCAGTATTCGAAGCGGCCGCCGGCGCTGATTGGTGCGCCGCCGATTCGGGATTCGTCACGATCGTCGCGGGCGGCATGGTCTCGCTGTCTGCGGTCGCCATCGCAGCCGGCGACGCGACGGGAGCAGGGGCGGGCGCTTGATGCTCTTCATACCGGCGCCACGCCATATCCGCCAGCAGGAAGAGGATCGCGGCAATCATCAGGCGGAACGCGATTCTGCCCAGGGCGCCCGGCTTCTTCGCCGCGACCATCGTGAGCTCTTGCGAGATTCGCACCACGTTGGCCTCGGCATGTTGAACGTTGCTCACAAAGCGCGAGGCAATTTCCTCGGCGTCGAGACCCAGGAACGCTGCGTAGCGGCGCAGGAACGGCACCAGGTACAGCCGATCCGAAATCAGGTCGTAGCTGTCGGTCTCGATCATCTTGACGTAGTGCGGCGGCAAATGAGCGTCGGTCGCGACCTGCTCGCGCGTCAGCCCTTTGCGCTCGCGGGTTTCGGTAATCAACTGGCCCAGCGACTGTTCCGCCACCGCGCCTTCGGCACCCGAATCCGCAGCCTGCGGTTTGGGATTGGATTTCTTGTCAGCCACCGGTAATCAGTCTCTCCCCCGAGAAAGCTACAGTCGAACGCGTCCGAATCCAAGTCCTCGCGGCGGGGACAACTATTTCTCCGCTTCATGTTTGAGGCAATCGGCGGCCTCCGGCGGCGTCGCGATTGAGCGATTGTAGAGAGCGAGCTTTTTACCCTCGCATCCGATAATCACCGGCGCGGGCTTCAGCGAATCCTGCAGTCCCTTCAGGTCGCGCTCGTTCGCAATCAGAATCATGCACGAACCGGACGACCAGGCCTGGCGCAGGCGCGTCTCGGAGCCGATTAAAAATGGCGACTTGCCGGGCACCGGCGGCGAAACTTCGGAAAGCTCGCCCCAGTACTCGACGCGTGTCTCGCGATTGCGCGTATAGAACGGGAGCGATTGGACGTAGTGACGGTATGAGGCGAGCGTGCAATCGGCGATAAGATAGGGCCGAGCCGCGTTTGCCAGGTTGCGATAGGTGGAAATCGAAGACGCGTCTTCACGCACGCGTGCGGCCAGCGGAACCGTCGCTAGCATCGCGAGCGCGAGCGCGCCAATCGCATACGATGCGCGCGATGCCGTGCGCCCGAGCAAATACATCGCAATCGTACCGGCGGCCAGCACATCGCCAATCAGCAATCCGTCGAGGCCGAGCGCAGGATTAATCGCAGCCAGTCCGAGCTCGACAAATACGAACAGACATGCCGCGAGCAACAGGTTCGCGATCGCGACGACGCCGAGAAGACGGCGACGACGCATTGCGTCGAGATTGGCCAGGCGTGCGAGGCCGTATCCCGCGAAGATCGCCAACGGCGGAAACGCGGGCAGGATGTAGCTGCCGAGCTTGGAGCGGGGAATCGAGAAGAACACGAAGATAACGGCGAACCAGATGGCGAGAAAGCTCGCGGCCGAGCGGCGGGATGAGGCCGGTGCGCTGCTGGGCAACGTGTTGTCGGCGCGCATCGCCGACCATCCGAGCGGCGCGAAAAACATCCAGGGCCACGTCCCGCCAATCACAATTGGAATGAAAAACCACGGGCCCCATCCGTGTTCGCTCGAACTGACGTAGCGCTCGAGATGTTCGTGGATGAAAAAGAAATTCAGGAAGCCGGGATTGCGCAACTCCATCGAGACGAACCAGGGCGCGACGATCGCCGCATAGATGAGCCCGCACCAGACCAGCGGTATTTGCGCGATCTGGCGTAGTCGCCGCTCAGTCGCCAGCCATGAGAGCGCGATCGCGCCGCCGAGCAGCAGCGCGATGGGTCCTTTGGCAAGCGTGCCCAGCGCGAGCATCGCGGCGGAGGTCAACATCCATCGGCGAGCCAGCGGTTGTGAGAATGAATCGTCACGCGCAGCGAGATAAAATGCGCCGAGCGCCGCGGTCAGGAAAAACGCCAGCGCGGGATCGAGCGTCGCGAATCGCGCAAAGCCGAAAAACAGCGGACTCAGCGCGAGCGCGAGCGCGGCGAAAAGTCCCGCCGTCGCACCGAGCATCGCGTCGGCCAAAGCGGCTGTAACGACGACCTGTCCGATACTGAACAGTGCGGCAGGTAGCCGCACCGCGAATTCATTGACGCCGAAAATTCTGATGGCCGCGGCCTCCGCCCAATAGACGAGCGCGGGCTTTTCGAAATACAGCTCGAAGTCGTCGCGCGGCGTCACGTAGTCGCCCGAGAGGACCATCTCGCGCGCTATTTCGGCGTAGCGACCCTCGTCTGGCTCCCAGAGCGCGGGTCTGCCGAGACCGGGAAGATAGAGAATGGCGGCGAGCGCGGCGCAGATGGTGAGGCGGAGAGGTCGGCTGGCGGCGAGCATCGTCGAAGCAGTCTCGCGAGGAGATCACGCGCGGTCAACCGGGCCGCCCGCCGCTATCTTTAAATCCGGCAAGCTGTCTGCAAGAATCACTTCAGGCGACGGCGGCTTCGTGTAGATAGACCGCGGTCAGGTCGCGCACGTCCCTTGAGCTTCCCCGGCAAAATATCACCGATTCGAGGCACTTCAGCCGTATCGCGTGCGGAGCGAGAACTGGTATCGATCGTGGTGCCGGTCTTCAACGAATCGGCGAACCTGGCGTCGCTCTGGTCGCGCCTCAAGCCGGTGCTCGACGGGCTGGACCGCCCGTGGGAGACGGTCTTTATCGACGACGGCTCGCGCGACGACTCGCTCGGCATCCTTCGCGAAATTGCGGCGGGCGAAGACGGCCGCGTGCGGGTCGTCGAGCTGGCGCGCAATTTTGGACAGCATTCCGCCATTCTGGCGGGCTTCAAACAATCGCGCGGCGAGATTGTCATCACGCTCGACGCGGACCTGCAGAATCCACCGGAAGAAATCCCACGGCTGATCGCGGCAATCGACGAAGGCAACGACGTCGTCGGTGGATGGCGCGAGGAGCGTCACGATCAGGCCTATCGGCGGTACGCGTCGCGCCTGCACAACCGCTTGACCTCGCTGATCGTCGGCGTGCCGATGCACGACTACGGATGCATGCTGCGCGCGTACCGGCGGCATATCGTCGATACGGTGGTCGATTGCGACGAGAAGGCGGCGTTCGTGCCCGCGCTCGCCAACACCTTCGCCAAGCGAGTCGCGGAAATCCCGGTCGGCCACGACGATCGCGCCGGCGGCACGTCGAAGTACAATCTCTTTTCACTGGCGAAGCTGAGTCTCAATCTGATCACTGGATTTTCGCTCATCCCGATCCAGATGCTGAGCATGACCGGGATTGGGATCTCGGTGCTGGCTGTGATGATGGCGGTCGTTCTGCTTGGGCATCGGCTGATTTATGGTCCGCAGGAAGAGGGTGCGC
>JBAWCX010000337.1:0-7934 GCA_049590495.1 Binatus sp. (SeqCode) | reverse complement strand
GGCATGTACAACGCCGCGAAGCTCGCGCGCAGCCCGTTGCCGACGAGGTTGTCGCGCATCCATCGCGGCTTATCGAGGGCGGACGACGACAGGATCACGGCCGTCATCGCGGCGTCGAGATGGCGATCGCCGACATCGGTATTCACCCAGTCGATCACGCCGGTCACGCGCACGCCCCGCACCATCACGTTGAGCGGATGATAGTCCATGTGCACGAGAGACTCCGGGCTGCGGCGGAATTTAGCGGCGCGTTCGGTGACGAGATTGAGCGCCTCGCGAAGGCCGGGCAGCGGACCGGTCTCGACGCGATTGGCGATGATCGCGAGCATCCGATCGAGCAGCGGAGAGTCGGCGCCGGCGGAGCCGACAGGCGCATAGGCACGCGGAATGTCGCGCAGGGGCGCGCTGGCGGGATCGAATTTATGCAGCCTGGAGTGCGTGCGGACGAAGGAAAAAAATGCCATCGAGAAGGTGCCGAACGCACTCGGAAAGCTGCTGGCGTTGAACAGACGAGTTCCTGCCAGCCGCTGCATGATGAAGAACGGGGCGCCCAGTGCGCGATGATCGGCCTCGAAGGCGTAGGGACGCGGCACCGCAAATTGGGCAGCGAACAGGCGGTCGATGGTGGTGTGTTCACGGGCGCCCTTCACGTCGGCGGCGGAGCCTTGATAGAAGCGCAAGACCATCGGCTCGCCGACCGGGAGCGACGCGAACGCCTTCGACCTCGCTTCGAGCGTGAATTCGAAGACCGTGGTCTCCCATCCGCTGGCAAGGATGCTTAAGCGCGCGACCGGTGCGTCGAGGTAGGCGGAGAGTCGTCGTTCAATATCGCGAGGGTCGAGCATTAACAGACGCTGGCTGGAAGCCCAGCGCGAATGGCAGCGTAGTACACGTGGGAATTCGGCGCAAATGACCTGACACGCGTGTCAGGTGCAGACGAATTGTCCGGAGGTGCGGTGATCCGCAGAACCCTCACCTAACCTCTCCCGTAAAAGTAACGGGCGAGGCATCGGAGTGTCAGGTCGTGCGAATCTAGTGCGGTAGACTCATGAAATGCTGCTGGGTTCCGGGGTTTGGCGGCGGTTGCGATTCCGGCGCCATCTTGAGCGTCTCGTTGGGCAGGGTCTGGCCGTCTTTCTGGAAATTCTGCTGCACCATCGAGGACAGCAGCGGGCCGCTGCGATCGGTTAGATCGATCGCAACTTCGACCGACAGTCCGAGCCGCAGCGGTTTGTCTTCGGGCACATTCCCGTCGATAACAATCTTGACCGGCACGCGCTGCACGACTTTGACCCAGTTGCCGGTCGCATTCTCCGGCGGCAGCAGCGAGAACGCCGCGCCGGTACCCATACTGATCGAATCGACGTGACCTTCGTAGGTGTAGCCGGGATAGATGTCGGCGCCTATTTCGGCTTTCTGTCCGACGCGCACGTCGGTGAGCTGGGTCTCCTTAAAGTTGGCCGTGACGTAGAGCTTGCTGAGCGGGACAATTGCGAGCAGGGGCTCGCCGACCTGGACGCGGTTGCCGACGTGGGCGGTCTTGTGAGTCACGACGCCCGCGAATGGCGCGGTGAGGCGGGTGTAGTCGAGGTCGAGCCTGGCGGCTTCCAGAGCGGCTTCGGCTTGCTTCACGATCGGACGGTCGTAGCGCGAATGGTCCTCGTTTTGGGTGCCGAGCGCGGCTTCGGCCTGCGTCAGTTGATGCTCCGCCAGCGCCTCATCGGCCATCGCGATGCGCAGTCCGGTGTTGGCCTGATCGTATTGCTCGGTGGAAACTACGCCTTGTTGCTTCAACGACTTGGCGCGCGCGAAATCGATTTGCGCCTGCTTGAGCTGCGACGCCACCAGCGCCACGCCCGACCGCGCCGCCGCGACGCCGGCGTAAAGCTCGTCGACGGATTGGCGGGCGCGCTCGAGCTGGGCCTGGGCCTGGTCGACCCTGACTTCGAAGTCGCGCGGATCGAGCGTCAACACCAACTGGCCTTCCTTAACCGTCCAGTTGTCCTCGACGTAAACATTGGTGACGGTGCCGGCGACCCGCGAAGAGACCAGCGCCACGGTGCCGTCCGCGTAGGCGTCGTCGGTGCTGACGTGGCTTTCGAGGTAGCGATAGTAGCGATAGCCGGGAAGCGCGGCTGCGGCGGCCACGATGATCACCACCACCAACAGAACCCGGCGTACGAGCTGCGAATTCATAGAATGATTTCAGGGGCGGGAGGATCTGGCCGCGTTGTCGAATCGATCGCTCACTTGCCAAGAGGCTAAGTATGACGAATGGGGGAGGCTGTCAAACGAACCGGGAAGATCGAGCGCGGATTCAATTGAACGATAGAATTGCGCAGCTCAACCGGCGGGCGCTGACTCAATAGGGCGCGACGGTCATGGCTCGCGAATCGTCGCGTTGGGACCTTGGCTAACGGTCGCCACCACCGCTCCGTCGAGCGTCATGTTGGCGGTCCAGGTGGGAAAGGATCCGCCGCCGAAAAAGGTGGCATCCACCTTTCCATCCGGAGTGTCGAAGAGGATCAAGGTCGGCGCGCGTGAGTCGATCACGAATCCGGTATTAATGTCCTCGACCAGCGCCTGGTAGTGCTGATTCATGGGACCGCTCAGGAAAATGCGCAGGTCCGGGATTGCCGGCGTGGCTATCGTGTTGAGGACGCCGGTGCTCTGTACCGACACGGTGCCGAAGGGGGCGCTGGTGGACTGCGTATCGAAGACGTGGAAGCCGAGGATTATTTCGAGACTTAGCAGGCTGCTGTTGCTGGTAGTTTTTGTCGCGACAAGTCGAGCTGGCGGGACGTTGTTGCAGATCACTACGCTGAGCGGGGTGGTACCCTGAAACGTCCACGACGATCGCGCGTCCGATAGGGTCGCGGTAAACGGTGTGCCCGCCGGGTTGCCGAGGATTTCGAACGACGGCAGCCGTGGGCCGTTGGGCGTATTGCCGACGCTGCCGGAAAAGCCAGTCTGGTTGTTGCAGGCCGCGATTGAAACGAGCACCGCGCCGACCGCGCTAATCGACAAGGCCCTAACGACACGGCGCATCGCCGTCCTTACTATCGCGATCACAGTGGCTCCACGGGAACGTTGTTGCAGATGCCGGGGCATGAGCCGTCGGGATTCGAGCAGGTGGTCGGGCACGTTACTTTCTGGGTCGGCGTCGCGGTCGGAGTCTGGCCGCCAATCATGGTCGGACTCGATGTCGGTGTCGGCGTGGTACCGTGGAGCAGCGGAGGCGTCGGGATTGTGACGCTCGCGGGATCTCCCGCCGGCGAAGGTGTAGGCGTCGGCGCCATCGGCGTCGTCGAAGGAACCGGCACCGGGGCCTCGAACTTCTGCACCTGATAAGTATCCGCAGGCGCGCAGAACGCGTAGTTATTGCTGGGCGACTGATTCGGAAGCTGATTCTGCACGATGGAATTCGTTATCTGTACTTCGTTATCAGTAGAGGCATCGGGATCGAGCTTCTCAAGGACCACCGAGGTGCCCAGGTCTGCGTTCCCGACGGTCCCAGTGATACTGCCGTGGCCCACGCAGTTGATAGTCTCGGTAGGTGTGGGCGCCGTCACGGTCGCACACGCGGCAGGGGCCGCGACATTGCTGATCGCGACAATATTGTGGCCCTGAAAGGGATCGACAACGCCCTGATAAAGATCGATCGTCGACGCGAACAGATCGAAAGCGGTAACCGAGGGCGGAACATTAATCGTGAAGGGGACCACACCGGAGCTGGAAGAATTGACGGTAACCGGCATCGGCAGCGCGCCTTCGATATTGTTGCTGTCGTGGTCTTCGGCGAACACCTGGACCAGCGTGGACTGCCCCGAAGGTGGCGCAGTTATCGGGAAATTACCGGTGATATATGCCGTCTGCAGCGCGAGGTCACAGGGGCCGAAAGTCGTGCTGGTGGAATTAGGGGTGCACATGCCGCCGGTGTTCTTGCCGGCGCCGGGAATTGCCTGAACGAGTAAAGGCTGGTAGCCGGGCGCTGTGACTTGCATCACGTAGGCATTCTTTTTCGCCACCATCGGAACGTTGTTGAACGCAGCCGGAATTGTGATCGTACCCGGCAGCGGGAAAAAGCCGGTGTTGTCGGTGGTCGCGGTCGCGACCGCGACGCATGCTCCGGGAGTCGTCAGGCAGTTAGCCGACATGTTGCTATCGGGCGGAATCAGCAACGTGAGGGTCGCTCCGACTATTGGCTTCAGGGGGACGCAACCGTCCACGACCGAGCCGGTGATACTCTCGAGCGTCTGTCCGCCGGTGACCGCGAAGTCAGGGTTCACCGTGATCGATTGGCCCGGGTATAGCGGCTGCAGCCGTTCCGCGGCGTAGGTATCCGCTCCGCCCGCCACGGCCAGGTCGTAGAGTGTTCCGAATCCAAGTGGCGACTCCGGTGACGCCGGGCCGCCCGCCGCCGGCAGCGTCAGGGTGAAGTTACCGTTGCCCTGGACGCCAGCGCTCGCGATCGGGGTATTGGTGCCGAGCGCCTCGGCCGTGACCATCAGCTTGCGGATCCTTGTCGTCGACCCCCCCGTGCCCGAACCGGAAACCTTCACGGACCCCATGACCGTTCCCAACACCGAACTTGTAACCGGGCTCAGCGTCACGCTGACCGTGTAAGCGCCGCCGGGTGTGGTAGGTGGCGAAACGATGGTCATCGACACTTGAAGGATCAACGGCGCCACGGTGCCCTTGGCCGCCGATACCAACGTGCCGCCACCGGGGTTGGTCACGAAAAGGTTGTCGCCCGTGACCAGCTGGATGGGATAGTTGATGCATCCGTCGCTGTTGCCGATCGGCGATGCTTGCGGACAGTTGGGGATCAACGTGCCGGGATTTTGGGAATCGAGCACGAGCTGGGCGATGCGGTAGGTATCGACCCGCACCGGGGCGGTATTGAAGATCTGCGGTGTGTTTTGCGAAGTGTTGAGATCGATCTGCAAGTCCGCGCTTCCTACGGCGCCTCCAATCCCGGGAGGCACCGGAATGGTTTGCCATTTGCCATTGCCGGGGTTCGCGCTCGCTTTGGGATTGATTCGAATCGACTGGACATTCAGAAGGACGTTTTGAAAGTTCGGCACCCCGCCCGGGCTTTTGGGAGGGACGCCGATAAATCCTATCTCGACCGACCCGTTTTTGGCGGCTCGCGCCGGCCCGGCGCCGGCGAGCAGCACGCAAATCAGGGTGACGAAAGGTATAATGAGGCCGCGAGCAGTCCGATAAACAAAAAAATCTTTCACTCAGAATCCATCAAAGAAGAATTCGGTCAGCGATTGGGATAACCTAATGGCTGTGCGAAGGCAAGAATACAAACGCTTGCGCGAACGTCAAATGGATCGCGGGAGCTTGACTGCTCGCCTTCCCGATCCGGAGAATTACTACTGCCAGCGATGAACTCGTCCATCCGAACCGCCTACCGTTGCCTGTTTACGCTCGTTCTGCTGATCGGTTTCGCATTTCATGCGACAACGGCCGACGCGAGCTTGAAAATCACCACCGGAAACCCCGGCCTCGAGCATTTCGACACCGATGGCGGCGTTCAGCTCGACTTTGGTCTTACTGACCAAAACGGCAATCCGGTCGGCAACCTCCGTCCCGACAATGTGAAAGTCTTCGAAGACGGCAAGGAAGCCAAGATCATCGATTTTCGCGGCGTCGGCCAGGGCCGCCCGGTTGACATTGTGTTCGTGCTCGACGTCACGGAATCGATGCAGCCCTATATCGACGCCGTCAAGCAGAACGTGATCTCGTTTGCGCAGGATCTCCAGTCCAACAGCCGCGACTACCGCCTCGGACTGGTGACGTTCGAGGACTACGTGGTCTCCGCGTACCCCGACTGCAACTGCGCGTATCGCAATTCGTTTACCTCGGACGTCAAGCAGTTCAGCGACTGGGTCGGCAGCCTGCACGCGGGCGGCGGCGGCGACATCCCCGAGGATCAGCTCGACGCGCTGTCCTATGCCGCGAAGTTTCCGTTCCGTCCCGAGGCCGAAGGAATCATAATTATCGTCACCGACGCTCCGCCCCATCACGACGGCGACGGCTCGGCCGACACCTCGCACGACCAGGCCTTCTGGGATCATCACACCCGCGGCGTGCAGGTGACCGATTTAACGGGCACCAAAGTCGCCGACCAGCTCAAGAAAAATGGGCTCACGCTGTATGGCGTGGTCCCGCCGCCGTTCATCGCGCCCGAGTACCAGGAAATCGTCGATGCGACGCACGGCCGCTCGTACAATATCATCACGGAGGAAGGCCGCTTCGCGACGCTGGTGCGCGAGATCGGCCATTCGATCGCGACTGAGTATTCGCTGACCTATCGCACGCCGCGGCCTATCGAAGATGGCACCAATCGCAGCGTCCAGTTGAAAGTCGATTACAACAGCGACGCCGGCGACGCCGAAACCTCGTACCAGGTGCGCGGGCTCGGCGGCGCAGCGATCAACGTGCCAGAGGACGAAGGCACGGCGGGCGGCAACACGACAGGCACGGGCCTCAAGCAAATCTCGTTCAATTGGTGGAACGGCGCGGTGCCTTTGATCGCAATCCTGGGACTGTTCGGGCTGTCGCGGATGAAGTTCGGCGTCTCGGCCGAAGAACTGAAAGCTATCGTCGAGGCGCAGGGCGCGCCTTCGTTCAGAGTTCCCGCTGCGGCGCCGTCAGCGGCGCGTACAATGCAGCGCGCACCCGCGCGTCCGTCGCAATCTCCGATCACCGCGCCGCCCCGCGGCGTGGGCAATACCCAGGGCGCGCGGCTGGTGGCCGTCGATCGCATCGATCCAGTGCCGGCCGAATACTCGCTGATGAAAGACGAGATAACTATCGGCCGCGGCGAGGACAACGACGTCGTCATCCCGCATGCCAGCGTATCGCGGCAGCATGCGCGCCTGATGCGCCGCGACGGTGGCTTCGAGCTGATGGACCTGAACTCGACCAACGGCAGCTATGTCGACGATCGCCAGATCCGCGGCTCCGCCTTCCTGAGCGCCGGCAGCCGCGTCCGCCTCGGCGACATCCGCTTCGTGCTGCAGCTTTAGCTCGATCTCCGTCAGAGCAGTTTCACAAACTCGTCCTCAGCGAGGTTGGCCTGCTTCAGAATGGATCGGAGCACATTCACATTGAGGTCGCGGCTCCCGTGGAAAGGAATTACGGCGCGGCGTCCGGTGGCGGGATTCTTGTAGATGCGATGGGAGCCGGTGCTGTGGTGAAGCCGGAACCCGAGTCGCTCAAGGACGCGGATGACCTCGCGCGCCTTGAGGGCGGGAAGTCTCACGCACGAGCCAGCAGTCTCACCGCGAGTCGCTCGGTCGTGGCGGCAGGTTGCTCGATTGGAATTTCCTCGCCATCTTTAGCCAAGGATTCGATCAGCCCGCGAATCGCATCGCGGGCCATGGCCCGGGCCTCCCGCAGAGTCTCTCCCTGCGTGGCGATTCCGAGGACCGGAATCGTGGCGACGTAGCCGCCTTCCGGCGCGCGCTCAAACAGCACCGTGTAGCGATAGGCCGTGGCGCGTAGCAGTTCCTTGCGGGGCTTGCTCATCGCCTTCAGTGTACAAAGAAATTAGCCACCGTCAAATCTCGAACCACTCGCAACGGTCGAGGCTAGCACGCGCGCCATCAGTGGCCGGCTCTCTCCAGCGCTTGCGGCGCCAGGAACGAATTGTCCACCGTGCCCATGTCGATGTACCAGCATTCGCGTTCTTCCGCGGTCGCTCCCGGCATATAGACCACCGAGCTGACGCCGGTGATGAGATCCTCGTCGACCAGCCCCAGCTGGAACATCCGCTTGTACGGATAGATGGCGACTCGCGCGTCAGGCACCGGCCGGTCGCGATAAGTGTTGAAGGTCGCGATGGTCTTCCACAGCTTGCCGTCGCGATCGTATTGATCCGACGCCGTGATGAACCATCCTTCCGAGTCGATATAAAA
>JBAWCX010000336.1:0-6038 GCA_049590495.1 Binatus sp. (SeqCode) | reverse complement strand
GGTACTGGACAGCGGTGGACGCGACGCCTCGCGCAAGATTCCGGCAACCTTGGAGGACTCGCTGATGGCGCGGCTGGACACGCTCGGTCCCGCGAAGGAAGTCGCCCAGGTAGCGTCGGTCATCGGGCGCGAATTCTCTTATGAATTGCTCCGTGCCATCTCCCCGATGAAGGAAGATGAATTGCAGTCTGCGCTCGAGAAACTCGCTGACGCCGAGTTGATCTATGTGCGCGGCATCACGCCTGAGGCGACCTATCAGTTCAAGCATGCGTTGATTCAGGATGCGGCCTACGAAGCGCTGCTTAAGAGCCGGCGCAAGGAACTACATAGGCACGTGGCCCGAACCATCAGTGAGATATTCCCGGCGATAGCGGAGGCCCGGCCCGAAGTCCTTGCGCGTCACTGGACCGGAGCAGGCGAGGCGGAGCCGGCTATCGAGGCATGGAAGAAGGCCGGAGAGGCAGCCGACGCGCGCGGGGCATTGAAGGAGGCCGAGGAAGATTTCAGACAGGCGCTCGCCATGCTGGGCACTCTGCCGGAATCGCCGGAGCGTGACACGCGTGAACTCACGTTGGTAACCGCATTGGGTTGGCTGCTGCTGCGCACAAAGGGGTACGCCGCAGCCGAAACTATCGAGGTAAATGAGCGTGCTCGTGCGCTCGCCGACAAGACCGGCAACCTTTCCCAACTCGTTCTTCAGGTAATTGGGACCTATGCCGCGGTCAACGTCTCAGGTGACTATTCCGGCGCCGCGGCGCTCGCGGATCAGTTGCTCGACTTGGCTCAGCGCGAGGGCAGCCGCATGAGCTTGGCAACCGCACGGGTTGCGCAAGTGAATGTGCGGTTTAATCGCGGCGATTTTGTCGGACTCGAGGAGCACTTCGCTGTACTCCGCGGCTTGGCGGAAGCTGACGATCTAAGGCAGTTTGCTGGAGCATTCGCGAACGGAATCGTGATTTCTTGGGGCTACGCCTGCCTTGGCGCATGGGTACGCGGTCACGCCGAAGAAGCCCGCGGCCGAATTGCCGAGGCGATCGCTTTCGCCCGTGATCGCAAAGACCCGTTCCTGCTGGCAGGCGCCCGATCTTTCGAATGCTACCTGTACCGCTGGTTAAGAGACCCGCCGCGCGCTGCGGATGCGGCCGCCGAATCGGTGTCTATTTCCGAAGAACATGGGTTCGCGTTCACAAGGGATTCGAGCCGCATCATCCTGGGCTGGGCAAGAGCGCAACTCGCCAACCCCGCTGAAGGAGTCGCGCTCATCCGCCAGAGCCTGGCGGGCCGAGCCGAGACCGGAGTACGCACAGACATCACCAATGTTCTCACGATTCTGGCGGAGGCTCAGGCCCTGGACGGCGCGATCGACGATGCGCTCATCACGCTCGACAATGCTCTCGAGGCAAACCCCGAGGAACTCTGGTGCCGGCCCAACAATCTGAAGTGGCGCGGGGAACTGCGGCTTAAGATTGGCCAACCGGAACTGGCCGAGGCGGATTTCCGCGAGGCCATCGCCCTCGCACAAAAGATGAGTGGGAAAGCATGGGAGCTGCGCGCCGCGACGAGTCTTGCGCGACTGCTCGCAATGACAGGCAAGCGCGACGAAACGCGCGCAATGCTCGCCGACATCTACAACTGGTTCACCGAGGGCCTCGACACCCCCGACCTGAAAGACGCCAAGGCGCTGCTCGACGAATTGGCCGGCTAGCGCCGGGTCGGCGATGAACAGGGAAGACTCGGGATTGTTGGGGTGCGTTCGCACCCCGTCTGGGCGCGCTACTTGTTCAGACCCACGGCTTGGCGGGATTTGGCGATTCGCTCGCGCGAGGCGACCAGCGCCTCGACGTTCTTGGCACCGCGATAACCCATCTGATCGGCCAGGTATTCCGCCAGCTTGCGCTCCGAAATATTCGGCCGCTGTTTGCGTTTGTCTTCGGCCAGCTCGGCGAGCGTGGTCCGCAGGGTATCTTCGGAATCCCTGAGCGTCTCAAAAATCGGGGAGGGAATCACGGAATTTATCGGCATGCCATCACCTATGCGCTAATCGTAGCACAATAGCGCCCAAACGCGTGCATGCCAATTAATCAATCGAAATCCCTCACAATTCGTGAAAACGTTCTGTTCCACGCGCGACAATTCGATTCGGAAGGCCGTAAGCTAGCTCTGCGGGTCTTTGAGATGCGGCCGCGTTGCGTAGAAGAAATCCATTCCTGGGACGCCGCGCGGGGTTTCATCGTCGAATAGAATCGTGACCACGCCATAGAATGCGACTATCGTCCAGAACGCGCCGGTGCCGACTGGCGGGAACGCCGCCGTCGTCGCGCCGGCTACCAGCATCGCGATTGCGTCGCGGAACAGCCAGAGTTCCTGCATCTGTGTCGCTACTCCTAGCCTGCAACGGGCGTGCGGCGCCCTACTCTCCTGTCCAGTTGGGTTTTCGTTTCTGTGAAAACGCCAGCGGACCTTCAACCGCGTCCTTCGATCTAAACAGCTTCGACTGCAAATCGTAATGCTTCGCGAGCGCCGCTTCGACCGGCATACCCAGGCCGTTCATCGCCGCTTCCTTGGTCGCCTGCACCGACAACGGCGAGCATTCCATGATCTCGCCGGCCCACTTCTCAGCCGTTGGAATCAGATCCTTCAGCGGCACCACCTCGTTGGCGATTCCGTAGCGCAGCGCGTCGGCGGCCGTGATGTGCTTGCCCGTCAGCATCATGCCCATCGCGATCTTGAGCGGGATATGGCGCGGCAGGCGATGCACTCCTCCAGCCGCGGCCATCAGGCCGACGCGCGGTTCCGGCAATCCGAAGCGCGCATGCTCAGCCGCGATGATGATATCGCACGCGAGCGCAATCTCGAATCCACCGCCCAGCGCGAAGCCGTTCACCGCCGCGATGATCGGCTTGTAGATGTCGTAGCGCGCGGTAATCCCAGCGAAGCCGCCCTTGCCGCGAATGGTCTTGTCCAGTTCCCCGCGATTCTCCGCCGTCCAGCGCAAATCGTTGCCCGCTGAGAATCCCTTGTCGCCGGCGCCCGTCACGATTGCGACCCACGCCGACTTGTCCGCGACGAAGTCGTCCCACACACTGTCCATCTCGACGTGACACGGCGGATGCAACGCATTCATCCGCTCGGGCCGGTTGAACGTGATGTAGGCGATATGGTTGCGCTTCTCGTACTTGATGAATTTCAGATCCATTTTTTCACCGTCCATTGCTAAAATTTATTCTACTGCTCGTCGAGCAGTTCGAAAAACGCGTCGATGCTTTGCATCAGTTGCCGCCTGATTTGTACTCGCGTGCCTTCGATCAGATGCATCGTGACTCGACCGCTGGTGCCGTCTGCGAGATTGACCCGCGCATCCTCTACGCCGGCCACGGCGCCCGGCTCGAAAATCCGCATTCCGTAAACCAGCGAGCCGCGTTGCGACGCTCCTTTCACCAGGGTCAACTTACTACGCGCCATCGGGGTCTCCCTCATTCATATCGGTTGCTCTATAGCATACCGTTGACAATCAGGGATGGCGCCCACAAAATCGCGCCGATGGATCGAATATCAATCAAATCCCGAATCATGAAAAATGTCCGATTTCCCCGATTCGCGCTGCTCGCAGTCATGTCGGCCGCCCTCGCCGCTGCTTCCGCTGGATGCGGCCTCGCCTACCAGGCCGGGACTCGAATCAAGGCGACGACGATGTCGGATAGGCTGCAGGTCGGCCAGACCTCGCCGCAGGTGCATCATTCGTGGGGCGAACCCGACCTCCGAACCTACCTGCCGGGCGACACCGAGGTCTGGAGTTACCCCTATAAACCCAACAGCAACGACGTCGCGGCGGCGCTAATGTACACCTCGTCCAAAGACGGGGATAAGGGCACCTTTTTAGATTTGAAGTTTGTTGGGGGTAAACTCGTCTCATGGCAAGAAGCCGAGCACACGATGCCGCCCAAGGGGCATACGGGGTTCGGCATGGGGATCAACCAGGGCCCGATTGGGAACGGGACCCAGACACAGCCCGGGGCGGTGCACTATTAACGCGCAGCCGATGGCTGCTCAACCTGTCCGTGCCAGGGGGAACGCATACTTGCAACTAGCCAGAATCATCGTGTCTAATTGAGCGCGAATGGGGGGAATAGTGGTAAGTTCGGTGTGGTGCGATTGCCGTTGAACATGACCGTATATGACTTGAACCGACACGGCTTGACGCCGGCGGCTGGGCCCGTCTGATGGCGACCGCTCGCAAAAGCTTCGAGGCAATCCTGCTGGATCGTTCGTGGGTCTCGGCGCAAGACCTCGACAAGGCACGTCAGCGCAAGAAACCCGGCCAGGAACTCGCCGACGTGCTGGTCGAGATGGGAGCGCTTGAGCCGCAGCGACTGGCCCGTGCCCTCGCCCAGGAATACCGGCTGCCGTTCCAGGCGCATATCGACGAGAATTCGCTCGATCCGGCGCTCGTCTCGAAGATTCCGATCAACTACGCCAAGAAGAACCGCCTGCTGCCGCTGTCGAGCGTCGACGGCATGGTGACCATCGCGATCGCCGACCCCGCCAACCACGAGCCGCTCGATGACCTCCGAATCCTCTACGGCGCACACATAAATGTGCTGATCGCGCCGGCCGAAGTGATCGCCGAGGCGATCAACCGCGCGTACGACCAGGCTTCGGCCACCTCGGCCGAAGATCTGATGATCGATCTCCAGGAAGAACGGCTGGATGTGGTCGCCAGCGAGCTCGCGTCGGAGCCGCTGGACCTGCTCGAATCCGATGATTCGGCGCCGATCATCAAGCTCGTCAACGGCATCCTGTCGCAGGCGGTCAAGGACCGCGCCAGTGACGTTCACGTTGAAGTTTTCGAAAAGGAAATGGTGGTGCGCTTCCGCGTCGACGGGATGATGTACGACGTGTTGTCGCCACCTAAGCGCTTCCAGCCGGCGATCACGTCGCGCGTCAAGGTCATGGCCGGGCTGAATATCGCCGAGAAGCGCCTGCCGCAGGACGGCAGAATCCGGCTGCGCATCGCGGGCCGCGATATCGACCTGCGCGTCTCTTCGATACCGACTGCGTTCGGCGAGCGGATCGTTTTGCGCTTGCTCGACCGCGCGCAGGCCGTCGAAGCTATCAACCTCGACCATCTTGGATTTTCTGGCGACAATCTGCAGCGCCTTGACCGGCTGATTCGGCAGAGCCACGGGATCATCCTGGCGACCGGGCCGACCGGCTCGGGCAAATCGACGACGCTGTACGCGTGTCTCAGCCGAATCAACTCGCCCGAGAAGAACATCATCACGATCGAGGATCCGATCGAGTATCAGCTGCGCGGCGTCGGCCAGATGCAGGTGCAGCAGAAGATCGATCTGACCTTTGCCAGCGGCCTGCGCTCGATTCTGCGCCAGGATCCCGACGTCATCATGGTCGGCGAAATCCGCGACAGCGAAACCGCCGAGATCGCAATCCAGGCCGCCTTGACCGGCCATCTGGTCTTCTCGACGCTCCACACCAACGATTCATTTGGGGCAGTGACGCGGCTGGTGGACATGGGAATCGAGCCGTTCCTGGTTTCGTCGTCGATTCTTGCGGTGCTTGCGCAGCGCCTGGTACGCAAGCTTTGTGCCGATTGCCGCGAGCCGCACTTGCCCAGCGAGACCGAACTCGCGCGCATCGGACTCAAGAACGTCGAGGACGCAGGCAAGATCTGCCGTCCCAAAGGATGCCGCATTTGCCGTAACACCGGCTATCGCGGCCGAATGGCGATTCAGGAACTGATGATCATGGACGACGAAATCCGCTCGCTGGTGATGCAGAATGCCGACGCGGCCACGCTGCGTCGCAAGTGCACCTCGCAAGGGATGACGCTGCTGCGCCAGGACGGCGCGGCCCGCGTGCTGCGCGGCGAGACCTCGATCGAGGAACTGTTGCGGGTCACGCAGGAAGATATCGACTAGAACGCACGAGCGATCTTTTTTTCACCGATGCCAGTATTTGCTTATCGAGGACTTGGCGCCGACGGTCGCACCGTCAACGGCGTGGTTGACGCCGACAGCGCG
>JBAWCX010000335.1:0-2738 GCA_049590495.1 Binatus sp. (SeqCode) | reverse complement strand
AAACAACGGCAAAATCCTCGTCGTTGGAGGCCAGGACAATCTCGGCAACGCTCTCGATACCGCGGAGCTGTACGATCCGGTCGCGCGCAAGTTCATCGCCGTCGCCAACACGATGAGCGATCGGCGGATGTTTCATACCTCGACGCTGCTCGTCAGCGGCAAAGTGCTGGTGGCAGGGGGCGCGACCGATCTGTCCGGCGACACGACCAACTCCGCCGACATTTACGATCCCGTGTCGAACTCGTTTACTCCGACGACCTTCCCGATGGACCATCAGCGCGCGGCGCATACCGCGACCCTGTTTGTTGCCGGGCCGATGGCCGGCAAGGTGCTGATTACCGGGGGAGTCGGCGGCTCGAGCTTCTTCTTCAAAGACAGCAGCGCCGAGATCTACGATCCCGCCTCGCAGGAATTCACGCTGCTCACGAGCTTCATGAACGAGCCGCGCTCGCTCCACACTGCTACGCTGCTCGAGGACGGAAGTGTGCTGCTCGCGGGCGGCTTCAGCGGCTCGGTCGCAGTCTCGGGCGGCGCGCTGTCGGGAGCATCGGGGTTGATCAGCAATTCGGCCGAGACGTTCGATCCGAGCAGCGGCGATTTCACTTGCGTCGGCGGATTCAACACCGACGCGACCCGATGCAACCAGTCGATGACCGTCGCGCGCGCGGGACATACGGCAACGTTGCTCGCGACGGGAGCGTTCCCGCATCGCGTGTTGATTGCCGGCGGAATCGGCGCGGCCGATCCTGCTGCTCACGGCACAGCGCTCAACAGTGCCGAGCTGTTCAATCCCGCGGCGGCCGGCAGCTTCAGCGCGACCGGCGCGATGTCCACGGCGCGCGCTCTACACACCGCGACTCTTCTACACTAGGCGCGCGTTACTTCGAGCGCGATCCGCGCCTGCCCGCTCATGCCGCTGCCAGTCTGTGGATCGGAGGGCGGCTGCGCAACGCCGTTGCCGTCGGTCGCACGCACGCGAATCATAAAATCGCCGGCGGCCGGTGGCGTGAATCGATACTTCCAGACTGTCCACACGTACGGCGAGCTGTTCTCGACGAGCTGCGCGTTGTGCCACGTGACGCCGTCGTCCGACGACACCTCGACGCGTTTGATTCCAGACGGTCCCGCCAGCGCCCATCCGTAAATATCGAGCGGCGCGGTCACCTTGGCCTTGCGATCGAAAATCGACATCAGCCCGCCTTCGACGCGCGGCGAGAAAAAGCCCGAGTTGACCTTGCGCCAGCATATGTCGCTCCATCCGCGAACCTCCCAGTAGCCGGGAATTTCGTGGTCGGCAAATTCGAGCTCGGTGAGCCACTTCGGTTGCTTCATCCCGTACTTTCCGGGAATGAAGATTCTGAGCGGATAGCCGTGCTCGGCTGGCAGCGGCACGCCGTTCATCAGGTACGGCAGAAAATTCTCCTCGCGCATCAGCTCGTCGACGGGCAACACCGTGTGATAGCCGTCAGCCCCGCGCATCGCGACGAACTTTGCACCGCGCTTGACGCGCGCCCGCTCCAGGAGCGGCCGCAATTGGACGCCGGTCCAGTTCGCGTTGCTGATCGCGGTGCCGTCGGGCGGGTTCGAGATGCATTCGAGCGTCAGCATCTCGTCGATCTTCGGGAGCTTGCGAATATCCGCGTAGGAAAACTGGATCGGATTCTCGACCAGGCCCTTGATGCTGAAACGCCACGAACTGACGTCCACAGACGGCGTACTTCCGGACGACGTCACGTAAAAATTCGCGTTCGGCGTCGGGCCGCCGAACTTCGCCGCCGCCGCCGCGCGTGCGGCTCGCGGGATACTTGCGAGCGCGATCGCTGCGCTCGACGCCGCAAGAAATTTTCGCCGCGTGATCATTCGAGCGGGTCGTCCCCATCGAGGCCGTCTGTTTCGCCCGGATCGGCGTCGACAAAGGGCTCCTCTGGATGCTCTCGCGGACTCGACGCGTCGGCGACCAGCTTGCGCGACACGATGATGAAGGCGGAATGCGCGATCATCCTGAAATGCGGCCGCACGCTCATCCCTTTCACCTGCCAATGGCGAAGCAGCGTCTCGAAGCTTTCGATTTCGCCGAAATCGCTGCGCGCTTGAATCGCCTCGACGGTGTCCTTGAGCTGCACCGCGGTCGGCACGTAGCAGACCAGCACGGCGCCGGGCCGAAGCGCCGATGCGGCGACGGCTAGCGCGCGCCCCGGCTCCGCGAGGTCGAGGAACATCCGATCGACGCCGGTTTCATCGAAGCCCGCGTAAAGGTCGCGCACCTTGATTGTCCAGTTGGGCGCGTCGCCGAAAAATGCGGCGACGTTCTTGCGCGCGGCGTCGGCGAAGTCCTCGCGCAGCTCATACGAGACGACGCGCCCGGCCGGCCCGACCGCTCTCAGCAGCGCGATCGTCAGCGCGCCCGCTCCCGTGCCGCCTTCAATCACCGTCGCGCCGGGAAACACGTCGCCCCAAATCAGCAGCGGGCCGGTGTCCTTGGGATAAATCACCTGCGACGCGCGCGGCAGATGTGGAATTAGATCCGCGTAGGTCGGCCGCAGCACCAGGAACGCCTCGCCGGTCGAGAACTTGACGCGCGAGCCTTCCTCGACGCCGAACAAATCGTCGGCGCGCAGCTCGCCGCGGATGAGCAGTTTCTTGCCCGCCCGCAGCATCTTCATGTAGCGGCGCCCCTTGCGATCGATGAAAATTACGGCGTCGTTTTCTTTCAGGCGCGAGTCCAAGGTGATTCAACG
>JBAWCX010000334.1:0-11179 GCA_049590495.1 Binatus sp. (SeqCode) | reverse complement strand
TGTTCGACCATCTCGCTGGATGCCATCGGGATCGACACGACGAACCGCGACCCCGACGGCCCTGAGCTGAACGTTATCTCGCCATCGTGCTCGCGTACTATAGACTGGCTGACCGCCAGACCCATGCCGGTGCCCTTGCCCGGCTCCTTGGTGGTGAAGAACGGCGAAAAGACGCGATCCTCGTACTCGGGAGCGACGCCCGCGCCGGTATCCTCGAACGCCAGCATCGCGCGCGAGCCTTGGTGGTTGTGCTCGGTGTCTGCGGTGACGCGCAACGTTCCGCCGCCACGCTGCATCGCATCCAGCGCGTTCATAATCATGTTGACGAACACCTGCTCGATTTGGTCGGCATCGCAATTCACCAGCAGCGGAGTTTCCCCGAGCTGAGCGACGGTCTTCACATTGCGATGCGTCGCTTCCGGCTCCAGGAGCGCCAGCGCGCGTTCGGCGATCGTTCTCAGGTCGCAGATCGTTTTATGCGATTCGCTCTTGCGCGCGTAGTCGAGCAGCATCCTGACGATTCGCGCAATCCGATCGATCTGACGAACGATGACGCCCAGCTTGACGCGGCTGTCTGCCGAAATCGTTTCGTCCTGCTGCAGGGCTTCCGCGCGCACGCGTATTACACCCATCGGGGTGCCGATCTCATGAGCGAGTCCTGCAGCCAGCGTGCCGATCGTGGCAAGCCGGTCCGCGCGCTGAAGCCCGCGCTCGAGTTCCAATTCGCGTCGATGCCGTTCTTCGAGATCGGAGCGCGCCCGGTCGAGTTGCTGATCGAGCCTGTGGAACTCCTCGCCAAGCTGTTCCAATTCGCTTCCTCCGCCGCGATCGGAGTCATCCAACGAAAACGAAAATTTCATCACTTTCGCCGACAAGTCGTCGAGCGGCCGCGACACGTAGCGACGCACGCTCAGCGGTATGACGATGGCAACCACGCCCATCAAGACCATTGCCACGACGAAAGACGCGATGGTTTGTGCGCGGCTGTCTCTGGCTACCTTCGTCCAGTCCTGGACTTCGAGCAGGTATCCGATCACGTCGCCGCCCGGGCCTTTCAGCGGAACCAATTCGCAGAACCAGTTCTTCACGCCTGCCGTCGGTCCGAACTCCGCGGAGTTGCGATGCGCGAGCTGCACGCGGGCCGAGTCCACCAGTTCAGCCGGAAAATCCGGGAGCGCGTACCAAAGCGTGCCGTCCTTCCGGAGTAGCGCGCTTCGCGTTCCTTCAGCGTCGATCTTCCTGAACGCATCGCCGATCTTGTTCCACTCCTGCGCGACGACTTCTTCGTCAACCGAGGGAGCCAGGCCGGAACTGACGGCTCGTGCCGATTGCTTCAGCTCATTTATGTAGACGTTGGACTGCTCGACACTCCAGTACGTGTACGCGCCCAGCACTGGCATTACGCATACCAGCAGGACCAGCGTCAGCCGAGTGCCGATTCTCACAGTCAGTGCTCCATTCGCAAGCGCGTCACTAGATCCCCTCGTCGCGCCAGTCTTGTTGTCTCCGAAATCCCCACAAAGTTCATCGCCAGTTATATGCCATCGCCCGCGTTCCGCCTAAACCGCCGGATAGCGACAGATCGGGAACAATGCCGCTGCGCGAGCGGGAATTTTGACCCATCCCTTCGCGCACTATCCACACAAATGGCCGTGGATCCCGGCGAGTGAAGCCGCCCCCACATCGCTTGAGCAAGATTTCGCCCATCGAAATGCGGAGTTCGCGCTTTCAGTAAAAGCTGACGCTCATCGCAATCATCCGGGCACGTCACTTGCTGATGTGTTTCTGGCGGCGGCCCGCCTGCGGATTCGGCCGTGCTGATTTCGGGGGATTGGGGCCGGCCTGGTGGAAGCAGGTAACCCCGGGCCGCCGTATTTTCCACAACCGAGGCGAACCATCACTCCATGAAAACCAAACCAGCGCAGACCGCCTTTGCGGAGTCGAAGATGAATGAGATCCCGGTGCTCGACAGAGCGAACGTGTTCGAGGCCGGCCTCTTCTCGTGGGGGATTCCGGAGCAGACCGCCAAGGAGCTGACCAAGCTTCATACCGAACTCGACTATTCGCCAGGAAGGTTGATCTTCAGCCAGGGTTCTCCGGCCGACATCGTGCTGTGGGTCGTCAAAGGCGTGGTGCGGGAAATCTGTCCGAATGCGAACGGCACGCAAACGCTGGTGCGGCTCGCGACCGCCGGCGACATCTTGGGTCTCGCCGACAAGCTCAACGACAAGGGTCAGTGGGTCCGTCGCTTTGAAGCCTGGACCGCCAGCAAATGTGTGCTTGCGGTTGTCACGCGCCAGCACGTGCGCAATTTGTTGACCAACATGAACCCCGGGGACCTGCTGGCGCTCTCGGAGCGGATGAATTCCGCATCTGCGGAATGGGTCCACTATTACGCGACGTTTCTGGGACTCTCGTATCGCGAGCGGATCGAAATGGTGATGGCGGAGCTCGGTCGCAAGTTCGGCATCGCCGATCGCGACGGCGTCCTGCTCACCTTTGAACCCACTCATTCCGACCTGGCGGAGATGATCGGAAGCTCGCGACCAGTGGTCGGCCGCGTACTGTCAGAGCTGATTGGAGATGGAGAAATCGGGCGGCGCGATCGCAAATACATTTTGCTGCGTGGCGGAGCGATTGAAGCCGCGGTAAGCGAAGTCTCTCACCACGCGAACGCACAGACGCCGCCAGGCATCGCGCCCGCAACGTCGAGGCGGCACAGCACAACCGTCCAGCGTCAGCACAGGTGGGGACAACGCTAGCGGTCCGTCTGGTGCCTCGCCCGTTACTTCACGGGAGAGGTTAGGTGAGGGTTCTGCGGCGCATCACCGTAAGAAGAGGATGCCCGTGTTCATCAGCGAGGTCAGCGTCATCGTCACGCCCACTATCGTGATCACCGCCGACGACGTCATCGGCAGCCATCGCGAGACCATCGGGCTGTCGCTGCGAAATCGCGAAATCAGACGGCGCGCATACAGCGTTGCGATGCCGAAAAAAATCAGCACCGCCGCGAGTCCGATGCTGAACGCGACGATCAGGAAGAGCCCGAATGCTATTCGCCCGATCGCCAACGCGCTCAGCAGGACCACCAGCGCGGCGGGACAAGGCACGATGCCGCCAGTGATTCCCAATGCGAGCAGCTCGCGAATTGACACGCCTGAATCTTCGTGCGAGTGAGAATGTCCCTCGTGCGAATGCTCGTGATGATGCGCAACCGCTCCGTGCGAGTGAGAATGTCCGCCGTGCGAGTGCGGATGCTCATGTTCGGCGTGCACATGTTCTCCCAGGAAATTGTGCCGATGCGGTAGAGGCGCATCCGCACCGTCGTCGTGACGATGATCGTGTTCGTCATCGCTGCCGCGATAGCGCCGCGCGAACAGAATCATTCCCAGCGACGCAACCAGCATGCCCGACGCAACGCCGAGCCACGGATACATGCGATCTGGCATGACCCATCGCGAGGCGTACAGCGTGACGATTCCAAGCAGGTAAACCGACGCGGTATGCGACGCGGTAACCACGGTTCCGAGCAGCACTACGTGGCGGATACTGCTGCGCGAGCCGACCAGGTAGGCGGCAACGAGAGTCTTGCCGTGCCCGGGTTCCATCGCATGAAGCCCGCCAAGCCCTGCCGCGATCAGCGCCGCCATCAGCAGGAACGACACACTCAGACTCCTGTTGTTCATGAGCTCGGTGAACGCGCTGCGCGGCGTGCCGATCGCGTTCGCGCGCAACGACAATGGCGAGGCCGCCGCGACATCCGTTTGCGTAGGCGCACCGAGCGAGAACGTGACGCGCGCCTCGAGTGTTTGCGGCGGGCTGTTCAGCAGGTCGGTCGGGTAGTTGGATAATTCGTGGCTGCGATCCTGCGCGGGCACCGAACTGCCGGCGACTGCGCGCGATCCGCTCGCAACCGCGATAATTTCCTTCCATCCGGCGCGACCCGGAAAATTGTCGTCCAGGTATTCGACCTCTAACGGACCCGATTGAGCCGCCGCCAGCGGGGCGCGATAGACAAATCCGAGTTTCATTGTCGGCAGGCCGCCGGCGCCGGGCGGAAAAATCGCGTCGTGCGAGGTTTGTTCCAGTTTCAGCGGCTGCCCGTTGACCTTCACAATGAGATTTTGCTTGAGCGTTTCGCCGCTCGTCCTCAGATAGTCTTCGATCCCTTGGCCGCCGACTTTGGGACTGATTCCGGTGCGTTGGATTTCCTGGAAGGTCGGTATTTCGGCCATGTCGAGGATGTAGCGTATTTCGATCGCGTCCCGGTCCGCGCTGATTCGCGTGTAATGGTTGATGCTGAAATTGCCCATCGGGTGCGCATTCGCAGCATTCGGCGCACCGAACACAATCGCGGCCAACACGCCGGCGACAACCGCGACCGCAAGCTTCAACCTAGCGCGCATCGCGAATCCCCTTGTTCGCCCGCGCCTGCGCAATCGCATCCGACTTGTCATCGATCTCACGAAGATCGCGCCGCGCCACATCGGCATACAAGACGTGGAAATCCGGGTTGAGCGCCAAAGCGTGGCGGAAATACTCGCGCTCCTTCGCATGCTCGCCGAGCGCGCGCGCAATCATGCCGGCGTGGAAATAGAGGAGCGGGTCGGGAGTGCCGAGGCTCAGCGCATGCGCGTCCGCCTCGGCCGCTTCGCGCGCGCGACCGGTTTTGTAGAGCGCGAATGCGACCACGTCCCAGGTGTAAATATCTTTCCTGACTTGCAGCTCGTTGCGCGCAAGCTCGGCGCTTTCCGGCAACTGCCGGTCGTGGTCGGCGTAGAACAGCGCCAACTCGCGATTGTAGACGAGCTTGTTCATCGCGTTGAGCCGCGCGATGTACTCGACCAGCTCGTATTGCCCGCGGGCGTCGTCCGCGCGCTCCATCTTCCGATAGACGTCGCCCAGCGCAGCCGCATAGATCGGCAGCGGTATCACGCCGATCGCCTGCACGTAGAATTGCGCGGACTCGTCGTATTTGTGTTCAGCCGCCGAGACCCTGGCAAGGCCGCTGAGCGCACGGTGGAATCCCGTGTAAGACTTAAGCGAAGCCCGATAAGAGTTTTCGGCGCCGGCAATTTCTCCGGTCAGGAACAGTTCCTCGCCAAGCATGAATTGCGTCCATGCGATATTTTCGGCGGGCGCCTGCGCGGCGATAGCGGTGTCGATCGCCTGCTTCAGCTCGGCCTCCGAGCGCGCCGCACGACCCTCGATAAAATCAAGCGCGGCCCAACGGCTTTCGGCCAGGTACTGGATTCGCGCGCACGCATGTTCCGGCGATCTCGCCGCGTCGCGAAGTTTGGCGAACGACTCGGCGGCCTTTCCGTATTCACCCATCTCGAGTTGCGCGTCGCCGATAATCGCGTACTGCGACACATCGCCGGTCTTGAGCGCCGCCGCGCGCTGGGCGTAGTCAATCGCGTCGGGAAATCGATGCTCCCCGAAGTACACGGTCGCCATATGAGCGAGCGCGCTTACCGCCTCGCGATCTTTCGATTCGAGCGCGAGCGATCTGCCGAGCGACTGTTCGGCCAGGCTGTAATAAGTGATGTCGCCGGTTTCGCGCGCCTTCTGGATATAGGCGGCGCCAAGACGATCGTAGTTGAAGTAATCGTCAGGGTCGCGCGAAACCTTCCATTGCCAGAACCGGATTGTCCCGTCGGTCTGGTTGTAGCGATGCGAGGCCACGGGAGCCGCGCTTTGCCGCGAGGCGGGAGTATCGGCGCAATTCGCGGCCGTCGCCAGCATCGCGATAGTCGCAATCGCAGCGACCGCGCTGTAACTCATGCGGCTACATCTGCGGCGGATAGTCGATCGTCCCCGGTTCGCCCGGGAACGGATGCGCCTTGCCGAGGAACGGGAAGCTCGTGCTGAGCGGCACGTCATTCCCGCTGGTAGTGAAGTTGTTGATGTCGCTGTCAGGCTCGACGTAGTCGGTGCCCTGCAGCACTGTCAGCACGCGTCGATCGGGACATTGTGGAAGGGTAGTGCAATTCAGCGCGGCGCGAGTGCCGGCCCCGCTGCCGGGCAGACCGGAACCCGGAGGGAACTGCACATCCAATAACTGGCGCGCGAGCAGCAGCAGGATATCGCCCACTGGATCCGCGGGCCGTCTACCATCCTGGAAACCCAGGGTCGCCTTCCCGCTCGGATTGACGAACGCTCCGATCGTCGAAGTAGTCGGAATGTCGTTGGGCGGCAGGATGCTGGTGTCCAGGCGCAGATAGTCCGGCAGCACCACATTTCGCACCAGAGCCGCGCTGGTGTTTCCATAGATCGGACTTCCGCCCACTCCCGACGGGAGCAGCGGCGCACCGTTGGGAAGCGAGGCCACGCCGATCGCCGTGAGCAGGCTGGCGCGGGCCGCGATCGTGTTGCCGGTGCCGTCGTTGTCCGTGGTGGTAAGCGAGTTCGGAACCAGGTTGCCGTAGTTCGCCATATCGTCGGCGGGAACCGTCTCGTTGATCATGTCCTTCATCGTCGCCGGTCCGAACACCGTATTGAACAACTGCTGGCCCATCCGATCGACCTGGAAGAATTTCTTCGCGGTATGCTCGCTACCCTTAGCGTTGAATGAGCTGGAGGTGGTGCGGCTCGTGGTCCCCCAGATATTCAGGATCGGCGCGGCGCTGCCGAGCAGCATCTTCGTCGGCACAGAAATCGCGATTACTGAGACATTGAATCCAGCGAACGCATCGACGCCGCTGGTGCCGTCCGTATGAAGCTCGCGTCCACGCAAAGCGCCCAGCGCGGGGCTGGTGAATCCGCGGAATACGTCCTGATCGGCCTTGGAGTTGATCCTGAAGAACTGGCCGACGTCGAACACGAACGGATCGTCGAATTGCGCGGCCTCGATTCTCACCCCTGCGGAGGGGGCTCCCGCGCAATTGGCCGTGGGGAAGCACACGCCCACCGTACCTGTGAAGTCCGGCTGGCCCTTGGGCTGCGGCACGGTCGCCGTGATGCTTTCGGGCTTGCGGGGACCCCATACATTGACTGTCTGCGCACCGTTGGCGAAAGGTCCGAATTCAACCTGGAGAACCAGTTCGTCGATCGCGTCGTTATCGTTGTCGATGTGAAATTGGTAGAGGATATCGGAACTGAAATGATAGGACGACATTTCGGCGCCCAGCGAGAACGGATTGACGTCCATCAGGAAGACGACCGCGCCGCCGCTGGTATCGGTCGGATCGAGAAAGGCGAAGATATCGGTGATATCGCCTTCCGGGATTCCGTCGATTGTGGGAGCGTCGCGATGGTCCGCGGCGCGCGTGACGGTCGCGCCGAGGCATAACGCGGCAAGGATGGCGGCGGCGATCGAGAGTATCGATACCAGTCTACGTATCATGAGCAACCCTCCCGGCTTCTTCAGCCGTGCACGGATCGTCAGCCGCATTGGCATGCGGAAAATACTCAGGCCTGGATTTGGTGCAATGGAATTAGCAGATATCCATCCTTAAGCAAAATCACGCAGTGACGCGAAGGCCTCGGTCCGAGGCTAAAAAAGAACTTGACAGCCAGCGTGTGCGCTTTCGCGTCGCCCCTCTCCGCGTCTATGAATTAGTCCGTCCAGTCTGGATACTTGGCAATCTGTTTTTGGGATGGTGGTTTAATGCGCTGCGCGTTCTATGTTGAGAAGCTCTGGCTCGCGAGTCCTTTGCTGATCGTTCTGACGCTGTTGCTCGCTGCTGCACCGGCACGAGCTCAGCAAGCAACTCTTTCAGGGACGGTGCAAAGCGGTGGGCTGAGCCCAGTCCCGGTCTCGGGTGCATCGGTAACGCTCTATGCGGTAGGAACGAATTACGGCTCGAATCCTACATCGCTAGGGAGCGCGACCACCGATTCCAGTGGCAATTTCACGGTGCAATACACTCGGCCCGATCCCGGCGGTTTTGTTGTCTATTTGGTGGCTCTCGGCGGCAATGCCGGATCCGGGATCAACACGGCTATCGGGTTGATGGGGCTGGACCTGATTCCGAGCCTGACACCAACATCATTGCAGAATGGGCGCGACGACTTTTCTTCAGGGGATACACCAGCCGCGCAAGCGCCGGTCACGATCAATGAACTGACGACCGTGGCGGCCGAGACCGCGCTGGCGCAGTTCAGCGACTCGACGGGCGACGTCATCGGTACGCCATCAGGCAACGCCACCGGCTTTGACAATGCGGTCAACCAGGCGGAAGCAGATCTGGTTAACACCTCGACCGGCCTGCCGGCGAGCTTCTGGCCGACGAGCTGCACCGGCGGTTCACCGCCCGTCAACTGCGACGGTCTGGAGCGGCTGGACACTATTGCCAACATCCTGGCGGCGTGCGTCGAGAGCAATGGACCGCAATCGAGCGCGTGCAGCACGCTGCTGAGCGACACGGGCAGTGTCGGCGGCACAACGCTTCAGGCCGCGCACTCGATGGCGACCTATCCCGTCATGAATGTCGGCGCGCTGTTCAAGATTCAAGGCGCTTCTCCGCCTTTCACTCCCTATCTACAAGCTAAGCCCGATGGCTGGGAGATCGCGCTCAATTTCGCTCCCGCCAACGCCCGCTTGGACGAGACGTTCTTCCTGGCAATCGACGCCGGCGGCAACGTCTGGGTGGCGAACTTCAAGGGCAATAGTGTGACCGAATTGAACCCCAGCGGTGACCTGATTGGCACCTTCGCTCCCAACACCGCCGGCTTCGATGGCGCGGACGACCTGGCGATCGACGCCGACGGCAACGTGTGGGTGACGAATCAGCTCGGCAACAGCGTGACCGAGCTGAACTCCCACGGCCAACTGGTCAACGACTTCGCCCCCAGCGGCGCCAAATTCAACCACCCGTTCAATCTGGCAATCGACGCCACCGGCAACGTCTGGGTAGGTAACCGCGACGGCAACAGCGTGACCGAGCTGAACTCCAGCGGTGACCTGGTCGGCCATTTCGCCCCCTCCGCGGCCAACTTCAACCTCCTCGAGGGGGTGGCAATCGACGCCGATAGCAACGTCTGGATAGGGAACACGAACGACAACAGCCTGGTCGAACTGAACTCGAGCGGCAAGCTGGTCAAAAGATTCACTCTCAGTAGCGCCAACTTCCAGCAGCCGGTGGACGTGGCAATCGACGCCGTCGGCGATGTCTGGGCCGCGAACAACTCTGGTAACAGCGTGAGCGAGTTGTTCGCGGGCTGCTCCGCCTCAACCTGCACGGGCCACAGCTTCGCGCCCAAAGGTTCCGACTTCAATTCCCCGGCAGAGGTGGCAATCGACGCCGCCGGCAACATTTGGGTGACAAACAATAGTAGCTCGGGAAGCGTGACCGAGTTGGACTCCGGTGGCGGCCTGATGGGCAACTTCGCTCCGAGCGGCGCCGGGTTCGACGTGCCGACCGGTATCGCGATCGACGCCGCCGGCAACGTCTGGGTGGCGAATGGACTGGGCAACAGCGTGGCGGAGATCGTCGGCGCTGCGCGCCCGGTTCTGACTCCCCTCGTTGCCTGCCTTACGCAAACGCCGGCGCACGCCGTATGCCTGGCCGGCGGCCCGGCATCTCCCTCTCCCACGTCGACTTCGACTGCAAGCGCGACCCCTACCCCGACACCGTCACCCGGGGGTACGCCTACCGCAACCCCTACGCCAACTTCGACGGCGACCCCGGTCGACGCCAAGCTGAAGATTTCACCTGCCTCCGTGAAGTTCAAAGCTACTGCGGTCAATTCGGTCAGCAAGCCCAAGGAGGTGACGATCAAGAACGAGAGCTCGAAGAGTTCCGGCATAACCGTAATGATCGCGGGTGAGATGGCCACCCCACCATTCGCGGTCACAGGCCAATGCGCCACATCCTTGGCGCCGGGCAAGAGCTGTAAGGTTTCGGTGACCTTCGGTCCGACGGATACTTCGGAACAACACGGACAGTTGACCATCTCCGACGACGAAGCCGGACCACCGCAAACTGTCCAGCTGTCCGGAACCGGAAAGACCGCCAAGTAGAAGGCTCAGGCGCGAACGGCATAACCGTTATCGGGTTGGGATTTTTGGATGGCTCCCCGGGCCGGATTCGAACCAGCGACATGACGGTTAACAGCCGTCCGCTCTACCGACTGAGCTACCGGGGAGTGTTTTACTTTTTACTGGGTGCGGTATTGCACCGAGTCGGAACTACTTTCGATATACGCGCATCGACGCGAAATCAAGCAGACATTATAGCTGTAGATACGCCGTGCGAATCAAATCGAATCCGCATCGGGCGCGGCTCGAGCTCACTGGGGAATTTTGGCGCCTTGCAGCGTTTTGTCCTGCACCGAGCCCATCGCCTTCACCGTCTCGGCAACGAACTTCGCCGGAAGCACGCCTGCCAGGCCCGAAAAAACCGGGTCGGTGTTGAGCGAAGTACTGGCCTCGAGAATTCCCCATAGCGCAAACCGAAGCCCGGCGCTGACGAAGACCGGGGCGCCGCTGGAAAATCCGGGCGCGCCGCCGCCGTCGAGATAGCTGAGCGTCTGCAGGCCCGCGCCGATGACCTCGGTGTCGGCCGGCACCGGAACCGAGACGTGGCCGAAGCGGGCGAGCGCCTCGAAGCGATGCTGGTTGACGCCCACGGTCGCGGCGGTCAGGTAGTACACCTGCGCTCCCGTTTCGGGGCGAGCGAGCGGATCGTCGTTGCCCAGCAGCGAGCCAAGCGCGATCGGCGCGATACTGGCGCCCTTGGGCGTCAGCGGAGTCGCGGCGACGTCGGCTTTTTCTTCATTCGGATCGAGCACCCAGTGGTTTTCGGGCGGCAGCGGCTCCTCGCGCATCGCGCCGGTCTTGGAATCCTCGAGGGTGAGCAGCAGGCCGACGCGTGGATTGCCGTGGTCGTCGAGCAGGTTGTGATGAGCAGTCACCAGGTAAACGAAAGAGCGGCCGGGAAACACCACGCTGGGCACGGCGACGAAAAATGCGGTGCCGACCTGCACGACGCGGCCGCCGCTATGGCTCACGATGCCGGCGACGTTGCGCAGCGTCCCGGAGGGCACGGTGCCGGTGTCGTCGGCTCGCGACGTGATCGGCGTGATAGCCAGGATGGACGCGAGCGCGACGGCGGCCGCCGCAATCGAGAGTGTTGCTTTTCTCATTCGATCAGATTCATCCAGAGTCTTTTGGGGATTGGTTCGGTCCCGTTTCGGCGCATTACGATAGCAGAAGAGCGCGCACGTGGAAGGGGAT
>JBAWCX010000333.1:0-8291 GCA_049590495.1 Binatus sp. (SeqCode) | reverse complement strand
GCGCACCGCCGGCACCGGCGGCAGCGGCATCGGCGGCGGCCGGTGGCGCTCCGCAGATCAAGCCGCTCAACAAACTTTTCCTGTTGACCAAAAATTCGCCGGTATATCAAAATCCCGATGAGACCAGCGCCGCCATCGGCCAGGTACGTCGGAGGAAGTACGTTCACGTCACCGGCATCGCGGGCGATTACCTCCAGGTCAGACTCAAGAATGGAATGGTCGGCTTCATACCGGTAGCGGCCGCGGAGTAGACGCGCGCGGATCGGATGAAATTTTTTTTCGAGGTGAGCGGCGATGGCAACTGCCGATATCGTCACGCGTGAAACAAACTATGCGGGCCGTGCCTGCGCGCTGAAAGCCTTCATCGCCGAGCCGGCGGCAGCCATGTCGTCGCCGGCAGTGATCGTCGTGCAGGAATGGTGGGGGTTGAACGAGCACATCCGCGATGTTGCGCGGCGGCTGGCGCGCGAGGGCTATTTCGCAATCGCGCCCGACCTCTACTCGCGCCAGGGCCACAAGGTCGCAACCGAGCCGAACGAGGCCGCGCGACTGATGGGCGGACTGAAGAAAGAGGACGGCATCGCGGACCTCCAGACGACGGTGGAATGGCTGCGGGGGCAGGAACATACGCGCTCAGCTCGCATCGGCATCACGGGATTTTGCATGGGTGGCAGCTACGCGGTGCTGTTGCCGTGCGAGAGCCGGGAAATCTCGGCCGCCGCGCCGTTCTATGGCGAAATACCGCCGGACGAAAAACTCAAGCAGCTCGGCTGCCCGATCTTTTACGCATACGGCGAGAACGATGGGTGGATTCAGCGAGCCGACGTCGACCGGCTGGCGGCGGCGCTCAAGAAGTTCGACAAGCGCGGCGAGGTCAAAGTCTACAAGGGATGCTCGCACGGATTCTTCAACGACACGCGCGCCGACGTCTATCGCGCCGCCGAAGCGGCAGACGCGTGGGAGCACACGCTAAAGCTGTTCGCCGCAAATTTGAAAGGGTGAGTTCGCGCGGTCGCTATATCTTCACAGTCTCGAGGCCTGGAATTTTCGCAAAGCTCCTGAGGTCTCGCGTCGCAACTCGATAATCGTGCGCCATCGCAGTCGCGGCAATCATCAGATCGTGTGCGCCAACCTGGCGGCCCGTGCGGTCCAATTCGGCAGAAACCGCTGAGTGGACTCGGGCGACAGTGAGATCGAACTCCAGCACGGTCATTTGCGCGAATATCGTCTCGATGTAAGCGTTGCGCCGTTCCCGTTGCCCGACAGTTCGAGCGCGGTGCAAACCGTATAGCAGCTCCGACGCGGTCACCGCGGAGAGCGCGAGAGGTTCGCCGCCGAGCGTTGCCAGAAGGTCTGTCAGATCGATCCGGCTGCGCTCGCCGGCGATGAAGACACTGGAATCGATCAGCGCGGCCACTTTGACTTTTCGGCTCTCGGCTGTCTTCGTACATGCCGCTCGACCGTGTCCAGATATTCCTTGTCGGGGTGCGGTACGGATCGGAGTAATTCGACGAGTTCACGGCCAGTGAAGGTGGCGTTGCGCACGGGGACGATCTCGCAGACCGGTTCGCCGCCTCGTTTCACGACGAAAGTCTCGTTGCGATATCGCACGCGGTTCACGACTTCCGAAAAGCGCCGAGCCGCCTCGGTAGCTGAGATTTCTGATTTCATGATTATCTGATTTTATGACAACAAGACCGATTCGGCAACCGCAATCAGGCCGCCAGTGCGACGGGATCCAGATGCGGACCGGACAGGTAGAGCAGACGGCCTTCGTCGGGCGCGCGCTCCCGGAGCCATCGTGCGACGATCGTCATCGCCTCCAGCTCGCCGCGCTCGACGGATTTCAGCTTGTAGCGCTCGTAGTTGCCCGCGACGAATTCTGACACCTCGCGCGTGCTGTCCTCACCGTGCAGCATCCGCGTCATCGCCAGCCGTCCCGACAGGACCACGTGCGCCGCCCGATCGCTCCCCTCGCCCGTCACGATCACGAGATTGTTTTCCGTGACCACCTCGCTGAGGCGGGTCGCGCGATGCGCCAGCGTCGTCAGCGCTTCGAGATGACGCCGAAAACGCGCGGCCTCCTCGAAGCGCATAGCAGCCGCAGCCTGGTCGCGCGCGCGCGCCAATTCACCCAGGATCGGACCGCTGCGCCCGCGTAGAAAACCAACCGCGCGACGCACCCTTTCCGCGTATGCGTCCGCATCGATACTCGAATTGCACGGCGCCGTGCAGTGCCCCATCTGTCCGTAGATGCACGGGGAAAAATCCTCGCGCGGCGCGAGCTTGCCGCCGCAAGTGCGCAGGCCGAGGATTCTCGACAGCGCGCGCACCGAATGCTCGATGCCGCGCCGCCCGATGAACGGACCCAGGTGCATCACGCCGCGCCGCGCGCTCATCTTTGTAGAAATAGTCACGCGCGGAAACTCGTCCATCATGTCGAGCTTGATCAAATACGCCGGCACCGCCGACTTCAGCATCCTGTTGTACGGCGGTTTCAGCTCGCGAATAAGCCGCGCTTCGTCGAGCGCCGCCTCCAGCGGCGAGCGCGTCACTCGCGTCTCGATTTTGTAAACGTGCGAGACGAGCTCCGCCGTCCTGGCCTTCACCGCCGCCGTGAAGTATGAGCTCACCCGCTCCCGGAGCCGCCGGGCCTTGCCGATGTAGAGCAGGTCGCCGCGCTCATTGCGCATCAGGTAGACGCCGGGCGCGTGCGGAAGCGCCGCGATTTCCTCCGGCGGCACGTGACGCTCGATTCTCCGGCCAGCAACTCCGCGATGATGGTCGTCGAGCAGCCGATCCAGCCGCGTGATTCCCATCCGCTCCGCCATCTCGAGAAAAATCGAGAGCAGCTCCGCGGCCATCCGCGCGTCGCCGAGTCCGCGATGCCGTCCTTCGAGCGAAAGCCTGAAATGTCCCGCCAGCAGATCGAGCCGGCGGCGCTTGAGCGACGGCATGAAGCGGCGCGACATCCGCAGCGTGCACAGCACAGGATTGCCGAGCCCAATCCCGAAAATGCGCCGGAATTCGAAGTCGAGAAATCCAAAATCGAAGGCCGCATTGTGCGCGACCATCACGCGGTCGCCCATGAACTCGCGAAACGCGGGCAGCACGTCCTCGATACGCGGCGCCTCGCGAATCATCTCGGTCGTGATCGAGGTGAGCCCAGTGATGAATCTTGGCACGACGCCGCCGTGCGGGCGGACCAGCGTCGAGAAAGTTTCAGTGAGCCGCTTACCGACCATTCGGTAGGCGCCAATTTCGATGATCGTGCCGGGGCCGGCCCGTCCGCCTGTCGTTTCCAAATCGACGACCGTGAACTCGGCCTGCTCGAGCCCGACTCGCAACCGGTCTCTATCCGCAAGCCGCCACTGCGCCGTGTCAGCGTCGAAGATGAAATTCGGATCGCCGTCGAGGATTTGGCGGACGAGTCGCGCACCCAGCTCGGGGTCGGAGCCGGCTCCGCTCAGCATCAGCCCGACGAGCTCGCCCGCGTCCGCACCCGCCGGCCGCGAGCACAGGAACTGGTAAAGCTTCTGCTTGGCCGAAATGCCGAAAGGACGCTGATTAGCGCCCGGTATTCCCACTTCCTCCACCCGCTTACCCCTTCGTCCTTTCTTCGCTTTAGCAAGAGCGCCTCGCCACCGCAACGGCAAAGAGCCAAATTCACTTAATCAAATGTGAAACCCGCGGTGGGTTTCCCGCTTCCTTCGGCAGGGGTGACCCCTGCACCCGGTACTAGAAAAGATGCGCGACTTCGCCCTCACCTCTCCCGCTATAGGGAGAGGGTTAGGGCGAGGGACCACAGTGCCGCGCAGTTGTCTGGTGCGCCGCACATTCTGGCGCGGAGCGCATCAGCGAGAACATCGTGTATAACCTGATTCCTCGATGCCCCGCGAAGCCAAGAAAAACGAACTCGCGCGCTGCGTCACCGCGCAACTGAAGCTTCTCGCCGACCCGGCGAAGGCGCCAGCGATGGCCGCGTACATGAAGACCACGCAGCCGTTCTTCGGCGTTTCGACGCCGATGCGTACGGCGATGCTCAAGCAGATGGGCGACCGGTTCGCGCCGGCGGATCAGAAATCGTATGCGCGCAGCGTGATGACGCTGTGGAAGCTGCCGCATCGCGAGGAGCAATACTGCGCGATTTCATTCGCCCGCCGCTATGCGCCGTTCATCACGCCGGCCGCTCTGCCGCTCTACGAACGCATGGTTCGCGAAGGCGCATGGTGGGACTTCGTCGATGAGATAGCGGTGAACCTGGTCGGCGCCGTGTACGGAAATTTTCGCGCGCAAACCCGGCCGATCATCGAGCGATGGATCGACGATGAAGATATGTGGATTCGGCGCACCGCCCTACTGTCACATCTGAAGCACAGACGAGATACCGACGCGGCGCAACTATTCGAGCACTGCCTCAAGCGCGCGCACGAGCCGGAGTTCTTCATCCGCAAAGCAATCGGATGGGCGCTGCGCGAATACAGCAAGACCGACCCGCGCGCAGTCCGAGCGTTCCTGACAAGGAATCGCAAACAGTTGTCAAACCTCAGCTACGTCGAAGCCTCAAAGCATCTCGCTCGCGCCAGTTGAGGAACCGACTTAAGGTCGGCGACTGGTCACGCCGCACTTGGTATTCGAGCGGCTACAATTCAGAATACTGACAGAATGTTGGCAACGCATACGCCGAAGTTGAGGAGAGCAGCCCTCATCGCGATTGTCGCGATTCTGTTCGTGGCCTTTGACCGTCGCGGCGCATGCGCAAGACGACGGCCGCAAGCCTGACTCGGAGGCGAAGGTCGCCGCTCTCATCCGGCAACTGCAAGGTTCCGACACTGGTCGGCGCGAACAAGCGCGACGCGCTGCTGAAAATGGAGCCGATGACGCCGGCGGCAATCGCGGTCGTGGCGCAAGCGATGAAGAATCCCGACGACACTGTCCGGCAATACGTGGTGCAAGTCCTCGCGCAGGCTGGACCGGATGCGATTCCCGCTCTGGCGCTCGCAATCGACGACCAGAATCAGCAGGTTCGCGTGCTCGCGCTCGACGCATTGGGCCAGATGGCACGGCCGCGCCAGCCTGCGGCGACGACAGGCTTGGGTCCGGAAATTTGGCCCATCCTGATCCGTGCCTTCAAGGATGAACACGAAGATGTGCGGAGGCAGGCGGCGTCTGGGTTCTATCGGGACGAAACTGCCGCAGTCCCCTTGCTGCGGAGCGCCCTCAAGGACAGCGATCCCAAGGTACGCCTGGGAGCCGCCAAAGCCTTAAGGGAAATGGGTCCGGACGCGAAAGATGCCAGCGGCGATCTTGTACTCGCCTTGAAGGATCCCGATAGCGACGTCCGCGACCAGGCGATTACCGCGCTCATCGACGTTGACCCAACCTGCAAAGAGGTCCTGGCGATTTTGATACATCGCCTTGAGGACCCCAATCGGGAGGTTCGCGACAAAGCGATTGAGCAACTGCAGAGGATGAAGGGCAATGCGGAAGCCGCGGTCCCGGCTCTGGCGCATTTACTCGCCAGCCAAACGGCACCCAACATGTATCCGCACCTGGCAATAATCTACGCCCTGGAAAACATCGGCACCGCGAATGCCGCGCCGGTACTGGCACAAGTGCTAAGCGGCGAATTAGTCCCCGCGATTCGGGCCCAAGTTCGCCCGGGCGCCGTTATCCCACTTGGATCAATTGGAGTCGCAGGCGGAAGGCTGACAGTAGTCCCCGCGATTCCCGTTTCCCCGAACGCCGGAATGCAAATTGGAGTCGTAGGCGGGAGGCTGCGTGTCGAGGAAGACCCTCAGGCGGATTTGCGACGTAACGCAGCCTCTGCCATCGGACGATTGGGCGCCAATGGCGTATCGGCGCTCCCGGCGCTGGAACGCGCGTTGACCAGCGACAAAGATCCCAAGGTCCGTTTGGAGGCTGGCCGGGCAATCGGCAGATTGGGAGCCGGCGGAGCGCCCGCTGTTCCTGCACTGACGCAGGCGCTGTCCGATGACAGCGATACCGACGTACGCACGGCGGCCGCATGCTCAATCGGAGGATTGGGACCTGCTGGTGCTCCGGGGCTGCCTACCTTGCTGCGCGCGCTAAGGGATGACAAGGAAGCTGACGTGCGAATCAGGGCCGCCAATGCCATTGGAGACCTGGGATCCGGCGGCGCACCTGCGATTCCTGCTTTAGTAGCGGCGCTAGCCACCACCGTCGATGAGAATAACGCAGTGGTAGCCTCGAGGTTCTATCCTTGTGTCTTTCGGCCGTTAGGAGACACCGCCAGCGGGGCGCTCGCCAAACTGGGCAAACCAGCGATTCCCGCGTTGACCGAGGCTCTTAAGAATCCCAACGAAAAAATCCGCGGCGGAGCGGCACGGACGCTCGGATCGATGGAAGCGCTGCCCAGCGGTGCGATCGCGGCGTTGACCGTCGCAATGAAGGACAAGGATTCCAACGTCAGGCATGACGCCGCTCTCGCCCTGTACTCTCAAGGGGGATCAGAGAAAGGCGCGGCTGACGCTGAACTCGATCGCGAGGAAACGGCCAAAGCAGCCGAGACTGTCAAGGCAGACGCTCGACGATACAGCAAAGAAGAGATTGAGGCCCCGGTCGAAGCCGATATCGACGGTCAGAAATATCAGTTGCAGCTCGATGTTTCGGTGCCCGTCAGCCGCTCGCTCAATCCGGCGTCAGAGGCAGAGTTTCTTGTCACGATCCATCGTGGAACAGACGATGTCCCCCGCTTTTATTCCGCTCCAGAGCGTATCGCCATCTGGAAGCGCACCGGCGACAACAGATATCAACAGCTATACGTCGAGGCGCCTGAGAATCTGACCGACACACAGCATGAAGGACCAACCACCTTCAAGGCGAAGGTGTTCGTGACTGGCCACGGCAGGGACCATTACGAAACCGGCCTGTTCGTCGATATCCCATCGCATGGAAACACCTGGGCCAAGGGCGATGAAGTGTTCGCGCTCGACCCTGATTATTTTGGGGAAGTAAAAATCCAGGCAGCGGACGATTGGTACGCACCTAAGCTGCGGCAGTATGAATTTGCCCCCAATGGCGTTCAGAACGATTTTTCCGATGCTGGGCTCAACTTCAAATTCGGTATTCACGGCTACGGAGACATGGGATGGCACGACGCTAGTGCAGGCGAAGTTACCGGCACTTACAAGATCGTCAAGGAAATGCATTACGACCAGCACAACAAGAATTGGACTGCGGCCTGGAAGATGGTCGTTAACACTGCCAAGCGGGAACCGTTCCAGGAAACCAAACATCGAGCTCCTGCGTATGGAATGGTTCCCAGACAGTCTTATGGTGGCCAACTCAACGGCAGGCAATCGCGCGAATGGAGCGCGATTCTACCGCTGACACCTGCCGCGCCCGCTCCGGCTGGGCTGACCCCTGCACCTCAATAGAGGCACCCGTCAGGGAATGTTCTTGACGATCTTGCGGTACTCGTCCTCGTTGAACGCGCGATGCGTCTCTGTGCGAACGTTTCCCTGCGCACCGACCGTCAGCGCCAGTTGCGCCATCACGTCGTCGTTCGGCGCATCGACGATGAACATCGAATCGTACTGTCCCATCATCGAGTAGAAATCTTTCACCTTGGCGCCATGCTGACTGAAGGTCTTCTTCGCCGCATCGACACGGTCGGGCGAACCTCTCAGATGGTCGAGTCCCTGGTGAGTCAGATGAAACAAAACCACGTATGTGGGCATCGCAATATCACCTCCGCGAGAATCTGCGGCAAATATCCCACATCGGAAAGTCGGCGGCCAATCCTCGAAGTAACGGCGCGGCTATGGCCCGCGTCGCATCGTCGCGGTACAATGCTTATTCTTATAAGGAAGGTATTCGTCATATGGAACGCGTTGAATTGGCTCGCGAAATCGAAGGCGTCCAGGTCCCGGCCGGAAACAAGATGATGCTGGAAAAAGGCCTCGAAGCCTTCATCACGCAATCGCTCGGCGGAACCTTCACCCTGCAAGTTCCCGCGTACGGCGGCCTGTTCCGCGTCGCAGGCAAGGACGCCGACGCGCTCGGAAAGACTCCTCAGGATGCCGGCGCGGTGTCGGCGTCGGGCGGCGGCGACCTCGAAGCGATGGTCTGGGAGCAGCTCAAGACCTGCTTCGATCCCGAAATCCCCGTCAACATCGTAGACCTCGGCCTCGTCTATGGAATGGAAGTGAAGGACGCCGACGACGGCACCAAGAAAGTCGAAGTCAAGATGACGCTGACGGCGCAGGGCTGCGGGATGGGCGCCTCGATCGCGACCGACGCGCGCC
>JBAWCX010000332.1:0-7883 GCA_049590495.1 Binatus sp. (SeqCode) | reverse complement strand
CTCTTGCACCTCGGATCAGTACCCCTTTGGCATGAAGCGACCACTCAGGCTTGCTACCTGTTAGAAGCTGATAGATCGTTTCGGCTCGGATGGTGCGCGAGTCGTCCCACTTTTGCCCTTTTGCCGGGATGTTATCGTCAGACGCTTGAGCACTGTAGTCAGCTAACTCCCCCTTTTTCGCAGCTTCCACCAACCGCCGCTCTGCTTCGGTTAGTTCCATCGTCGGTATCACAACATCGCGGCGGCGCAGTGGGCCGCGCCGAGCAGGCCGGCGGCTGGATTCAGCGACACGCGGACTTCGATCCGCCTGAGGATCTCGTTGAGCCTGCCCTTGGCGAGAAATCCTTTCACGAACGCGCCAGCGGTGAGCATCGGCAAAATTTTCGGCGCGATTCCTCCGCCGAGAAAGACGCCGCCGAGTGCCAGCACTTTAAGCGCGAGGTTGGCGGCCTCGGAACCGTAGATATCGCAAAACATGGTGAGCGCGTGAACGCATACAGGGTCGCGTCCGGCCAGCGCCGCCTCGCTTACGGCAGCCGACGGATCGCCGGCGGCAATTTGAGCCGTCAGCCAGGCGGGCTCTTCGGCGTGGCTCTCGCGCCTTAGAAAACGATAGATGTTCCAGAGCCCCGGACCCGAGAGGACGCGCTCGTAGCTGACGTGTCCGAATTCGCCGGTGAGAAACCGCAGCAACTCGATCTGCTCGGCGCCGTGCGGCGCGAAATCGCTGTGACCGCCCTCGGACGCCACCGCGTAATATTTGTTTTCGTTATCCTCCCAGACCAGCGAGGATTCGCCGAGCCCCGTGCCCGCGGCGATCACAGCGACGTTGCCGTGTTCGGGTGGATTTTCAGCGGGATGCAACACGACGAACTCGGCGGGCTTCAGATGAACCACGCCATAGGCAATAGCCGTCAAATCGTTAATCAAGCGGACCGGCACTCCCTTCAGCGTGCGCGACAGCGAATCGCTCGAGAGTTGCCACGCAATGTTGGTGGCGTGGGCGCGACCGTCGATGATTGGGCCGGGCACGCCGAGGCAGGCGGCATTCACCGTCGCGCCATCGGCGACGAAATCCGCGCACGCCGCCTCGAGGCTGTCGAATTGCGCGGTGGCATAGCGATGCTCGCGCACAAGTTCGAGCGTGCCCGCTGAATGCTTGAAAAGCCCTAGATCTGTTTTGGTTCCACCGACATCGCCAGCCAGGATGAGTCCATCCATAGAAACTCCCGAACCTGCTCTAGCCTTCGACGTTGAATGATTCGGCGAGCGCGACTTCCTCCGCGCTGCCGATGTAAATTGGATGCCGCTCGTGAATCGCGGTTGCTGCTATATCGAGAATCCGCTGTTTCCCGGTCGAGCCGCGGCCGCCGGCTTGTTCGGCGAGCATCGAGAGCGGGGCGAGCTCGTACATCAGGCGGAGCTTGCCTTTGGCCTTGCCGCCTTCAGCGACCTCGCCGGGATACATGTATATTCCGCCCTCGAGCAAGCATCGATGAAAGTCGGCGGCGAATGCACCGCAGTATCTCAGTGAATAGCTAGTACGTTTATCTTTGCGACTAGTAATATGCGCGAGGAACTTGCGCGCTCCCTCGTGCCACTTGCCCGCGTTGGCCTGATTGACCGCATAGGTACTGCCGCGCGGCGGCATCTTCACGTTCTCTTTCCACAAAATGAACTCGCCGAGCGTTCGATCGAGCGTGAAGATGTCGACGCCGGCGCCGGCGCTATACACCAACTGCGCGGCTGGACCATATAGAATATAGCCCGCGACGACCTGCTGACTTCCCGGCACGAGGATGTCGTCGATTCCTTTGCCGTGGCCGGGCGCGCGTTTCTTGACGGCAAAGATAGTGCCGAGCGAACCGTTCACGTCGGTGTTAGATGACCCGTCGATGGGGTCATAGAGTATGCAGTAGCTATTGTCGCGGCAGTTGACTGAGTAATGATGCGGCTCGTCCATTTCCTCGGAAATGAGACTACAGACCGGGTATCCATGCTCGAATGCGTCGAGGAAAACCTGGTTGCCCCACTCGTCGAGTTTCTTGACCTTCTCGCCCTGCACGTTGGTCTCGCCGGTGTAGCCGAGCTCGCCGGTGAGACCCGCTGCTGCCAGCTCGCGCGTGATGCGTTTGGCGATCAGCTCGATGCGTTCGATTATCAGCGCGAGGTCCGCGACCGGCAACGCAGTCGCGCTTTTGGTCATGATATGACGCGTGAGAGTGATGCCGCCGCTCATCTTGATTCCCTTCCTCAGAGCGTTCGCCAGGTGCGCTTGTCGGCGGCGATCATCAGCGCCGCCTCGAGCGGTCCCCAGGAGCCGGCCGCGTAGATTGGCGGATCCATCGGCGACTGTTCCCACGCGTCGAGGATCGGCTGGACGAACTTCCAGGCTTCCTCGACCGTATCGCGGCGCATGAAGAGCGTCTGGTCGCCGACGATCACGTCGTTGAGCAGCGTCTCGTAAGCTTCGGGCGTCGAAGTGACGTAGTGAAAATCAACTTTGACCTGCTGCAGCTTGGTCTGCGAGCCGGGCACCTTCGACATGATGTGCAGCGCGAGACCCTCGTCGGGTTGAATCCTGATGGTCAACATATTGGGCGCCAGCGGAGCGCGCGGATTTGCGTTATACAGGATTCGAGGCACGCTGTTGAAGTAGATCGCGATTTCGCTCGAGCGCTTGGGCAACCGCTTGCCGGTGCGCAGGTAGAAGGGTACGCCGGCCCATCGCCAGTTATCGATCCAGCATCGCAGCGCGACAAAGGTCTCGATTTGTGAATCCGGCGCGATGTGCTCTTCGTCGCGGTAGGCCTTGACCGGCACGCCGCCGATGAGTCCCTCGCCGTACTGGCCGCGCACGACCCATTTTTCGATGTCCTCGTCGCCGAGCGGGCGCAGCGCGCGCAGCACGTCGAGCTTGGCGTCGCGCATCGACTCGGCGCCGGTGGTGTTGGGCGGCTCGGTCGCGATCATGCAGAGCGTTTGCAGCATATGGCTCTGCACCATGTCGCGCAGCGCGCCGGCGTGATCGTAATACGATGCGCGCGTGCCGACGCCCTCGGCCTCGGAGACGGTGATCTGCACATGGTCAACGAATCGCGCCGTCCAGATAGGCTCGAAGATCGCGTTGGCGAAGCGCAACACCATCAGGTTCTCGACGGTTTCCTTGCCGAGGTAGTGGTCGATTCTGAAAATCTGGCTCTCGTCGAAATGGCGCGCCAGCTCGGCGTTGATTTCCGAGGCGCTCGCGAAATCCGAGCCGATCGGTTTTTCGACGACCACGCGCGTGAAGGGATGCCCCTTCTGGGGCGGATGAATCATCCCTGCCGCCGTCAATCCTTCCGAGCAGGTGTCGATGAAGGCCGGCGGAATCGCGAAGTAGAAGGCGCGATTGCCGTCGGTGCCGCGCTCGGCGTCGAGCGTCTCGCATCGCCTGCGCAGGTTCTGATAATCGGCGGCCTCGGTGAACGAGCCGCGATTGAAGTGCAGCATCGGGGCGAACTTCGCCCAGTGTTCTTTCTCGACTTTGCGGCGCGAGAACTGCTCGATGCCGCTGAGCGCGAACGCGCGATACTTCTCGTCGTCGAGATCCTCGATCGAGAAGCCGAGGATCGCGAACTTGTCGGGCAATTCGCCGTCGATCGAAAGATTGTACAGTGCGGGAATCAGCTTGCGATGGCTCAGGTCGCCGGCGCCGCCGAAAATAACCACGATGCATGGATCGTATTGATTGCGTTCCTTGACGGGATGGAGGTGGTTGAGATCGATAGGGGTCCTGTTTGCGGTCGCGGCCATAAAAAAATTTTTCCTTTAGCTCTCTATTCCTTGACGACGCCGTGGCCACCGAACTCGTCGCGAAGGGCGGCGAGCAATTTCTCGCCGAAGGTTCCTCCGCCCTTGTCGGCACGCGAGCGAAAGCGCGTGAACAGCGCCATCGTGATCACCGGCATCGAGATGTTTTTGTCGATTGCGTCCTGCACCGCCCAGCGGCCCTCGCCCGAATCCTCGACGTAGCCCCGGATTTGCTTGAGGCCGGGATCTTTTTCCAGCGCGTTCGCCGTCAGCTCCAGGAGCCATGATCGCACGACGCTGCCATGCCGCCACAAGTTCGCGATCTTGCGCAAGTCGAACTTGTACTCCGACTTGTGCATCGCCTCGAAGCCTTCCGCGTAGGCCTGCATCAGGCCGTACTCGATGCCGTTGTGGACCATCTTCACGTAATGGCCCGCGCCGTGGCCGCCGACGTGGTCGTAGCCGTCGCGAGGTGCGAGCGTTTTGAAAATCGGTTCGTAGCGCCTGAAAAGTTCCGCTTCGCCGCCGATCATCAGGCAGTAGCCGAGCTTGAGTCCCCAGATGCCGCCGCTGGTGCCGACGTCGACGAGATGCAGTCGCTTGCCGGCGAGCATAGCGGCGCGCCGGACGTCGTCGTGAAAGTTGGTGTTGCCGCCGTCAATGATCGCGTCACCGGGCTCGAGCAATTCCGCCAGTTGGTTAACTGTGCTCTCGGTCGGCTCGCCCGCCGGCACCATCACCCACACGCCGCGCGGGGGAGTGAGCCTGGCGACGAGATCCTTCAGTGAATTGACGCCGTCGGCGCCGAAGGTCGAGACCTCTTTGCGTTTTGCATCGTCGAGATCGAAGGCGACAATCTGGTGATTGTCGCGCCGCAGCCGCTCGACCATGTTCATGCCCATTTTGCCGAGACCAACGAATCCAATTTCCATCGAGCGTGCTTTCCTCTTGGCAGACGACGATACGATCCGGATTGGCGATCACGCGGCGGAAACAGACTTCCGCACACGCCTCGGCATTTGACTATCCGGCGCTCTGCCTAGGCTATTCCAACATCCCGGTTGTTCAAAGACCGCGCTCGTACGCGGGAACTTAATTGAATGTGGAACCCGCGGTGGGTTCCACACCTCCTTCGGCAGGGGTGACCCCTGCACCCAGTGTCAAGATAAAGATGCGGGACTTCGTCCCTGTTCGAACGGTAAGGGAGGAGGCGCTGTTGACGGTTCTGGCTCGATGCATCCGGCGGGATCGGGCACCCGGGCGACAGTCGCCGACAAGAGGTTTCGGGGGCAGCGATAAGTTCATCGGCCATGATATCTCTCCGCTCTCCAAACGAATAATTGGTGCAATCTCATAACTCGAAGAAATCGAGGTAGAGGACCCCTGAGTTTTCGACCCGCAGACTGAGACTCGCTTCCGCAGCCGTTTATTTCTCGCCTTTCGCAGCTTTGGCCGCTGCGCGCTTTGCTTGGAGTGATTGCAACTTCGCCGGGTGAAGATAAACGGCCTCGATTATTAGGTCGAGGTATCCAAGCAGGTGCTCAACATCTTCTGCAGAGGGTTGGTCTTGCTCGACATCTTCGTGGCCGACCATGTTTGCCCAAAGGCGAACCTCGTCCGCCTGCGCATAGAGGACCCGCGTGATTTTACCCGAGTCGGCAAGCTCTTTCAGCGAGCTGGCCGATTGCTCGCGCTGCAACCTCGTGAGCGCGGTGCGGGCCGCCAATAGCGCGGCCAATTCCGCACCAACAGAGTGAGCTTGTTTAGCGTTCTTCACCGCGTTGCGTATTGGCTCGGGAACGTCGGCAGAAATCTCAATTTTGTGGTTCGGCCAAGTGGCATTTGGAGGCGCGTTTCCTACCACAAACTCCTGAAAGCAGTTTTCGCAGCGGACCACCGAATAGAGTGCGCTCCGGACGGGAAAGGAAACGTACAACTGCGCTGGCGAGTGCTTAACGATGCCGAGCTCTTGGTCTAGTTCGCCGGTAACTCGAATTCCCGCCTGGGTAAAGACGGTTCCACCATATCTCATCGGCTCGTTTCGAACTGTACACCCACAGTGAGGACATCGGACGGCCATGACGACGATTCTCTCCTCTGGTTATGACTCGACAGTCTACAGGAACTCCACCACGACGGAGATGGCGTGCGATTTGCTCTGATACGAAGTAGTCTCGGGTGAGTGAAGCTCGACAAACTCCAAAAAGAGTTCGACAAACTCCGAAAGCTAAATCCGGTAGCGGTCGTCGTCAACGCCCTCGTTCTTGCGGCCATCTGTGCCGCAATTGGGTCGAAACATTGTGAAGTTGCTGCCACGCTGCTGATTGGCCTGATTACTGCCGACGTAATTTGGTGGCAGGGATTTCTCATCAAGCGGCAACTAGCGTTTTCGACCTTCATCGAGTTCGATAAAGAATGGAATTCGCACGAAATGCTGGAAATTCGCAAGCATGTGCGCGAACCTGATGGGAGTTGGGACGTTTCCAATTTGGAGGGGGTTCTCGAATTCTTCGAGAAGCTAGCGTCCTTTAGAATAGCAGGCGTCGTTGACTTCGAACTCATATATAACAGCACACTCGGTTGGTACGCGGCTCGATACTGGCTTTTTGCTCGTGAAGGGGACCAGATACGACGGTTACGTGATGAAATCTGGAAAGACTTCGTCTACGGCGACCTCGAAGAATTTTACAAGGAATTTCTCGACCGTGAAGTTGGGCGCGAGGATAAGAAGCAGAAGAACTGGGAGACTAAGCAGAAGGAAGCGGAAGCAACTTTCTGGGCGCAGGAGCGTAAGGGCTGAGCGCTACTCCGACCTCGGTTGCCGCGCTTCCTCCTGTTTTTCCGAAGAGGCCGCCTCTGCCGTGACATAACGGGCGAGATAATTTCAGAGGCAGAATCTTGAGTCGCGCGCGCCCGTTGCCAGTGTCAAGAAAAAATCGAGATGGCGCGCTGTAAGTCCTCACCCGCGGAGCGCGGGCACGGCGGCCCGCGCCACTGAATGACATCCTAACTGGGGCGAGGCGGGTAATCAGTGGCGCGGAACGCGACACCCTAACTCGACCCGCACGTTCATCCTCTCCTTGGCAGGGAGAGGGGAAAGGCGGATGTTCACTGCCATGGGAACTAGTGGGATTTTATGTCGTCTTCTAGCATCAGGTTGCGGAGGTCCTGGCGCTGGAAGATTGCGGCTACCGAGCGGGTTAGCGCTACCGACATCACCTGGCCGGGCTCGTCGTAGATTCCTGCTTCGTCTTCTTCGCCGAGACCGAACGAGCCGACCGGCGGGTCGAAGTAGGAGTCGTTGGTGCTCCCGGTCCAGAACGGGACGCTGAACGGCGGCTTGTAGATCGAGACGTCGAGCACGAACTCGGCGTCAGTCCGCCAGACGGGGCCGTACTGGCCGTTGGCGGCGCGATTTTTCTTCACCCAGCATCGCCGAACCTTGCTCGCGAGCACATACTCGGTGGTGTTCCTGACGCCCGGCTTGTAGGCGACATCGGGGGACGAGGACGCGCTCAAGCCGGCCTCATCAGCAGAGCGGCCGATCGCTTGCTGCACGATCGGGCCGAGCGGCGAGCTATACAGGCGCTCGGAAACGTTGCCCGATTCACCGATGACAACTCCAATCGCCGGATTTCCGTTGAGTGGCGCGGCGTCGCCGGTCGCGTCGCGAGTGTCGGCCGGCGTCAGGATCAGAATGGTCTTTTTGGGATAACTGTTTTGATATCCCTTGACCTGGTACTGGTAGTATTCGAGCGTCTGGGTCGAATTTATGACAGGCGCGGGCGCGCCGCCACCGACGGTCGCGCATCCCGGGAGCATCGCGGCGAGAATCGAGGCTATCGTGACGAGGAGCGCGCTTCGGATTCTGAAGGTCGGCTGGCTCCCCACGATTGCACAGCCTCTTATCGATTTGCCGCCTGGGCCCGCTCGCGGAAGAGAAACAGCGTGCCGCCCACCTCGAGCCTGTCGCCGCTCTTGAGCGCATAGCGGCCCGCCACCGGCTGTCGATTCACGAAGATCTGCCCGCCGGTCGGACTGATGATGAAATTCTTGCCCTCGCGCCGGATGATCGCATGGCTGCCGAGCAC
>JBAWCX010000331.1:0-8790 GCA_049590495.1 Binatus sp. (SeqCode) | reverse complement strand
GTTGAGTTTTATGGGCGCGGCCTCGGCTTGACGGTGGTGAAGCACGAACCCGATTGGGCGCAGGTTACGCTGGGCGCTCAAACGTTCTGGATCATGAAAGTCCCGGCCGGACCGCAGGGACCAATCTCGCGCGACTACCGACGGCACTGGACGCCGGTCCATCTGGACTTCGCGGTCGACGATATCGACGAAGCGGTCAAGCGCGCCGTCGAGGCGGGTGGCAAGCTCGAAGGTGAAATTCAGCACGGCCCGAAGGGAGGGTTGGCGAATCTGTCGGACCCAGCAGGCAACGGAGTGGATTTGGTCTCCAAGACGCCCTGATGCTTAGCTCGCGGCTAGAGCACTGCGGATTGCGGTGTCTGATGGACGGGCACTTCTTTATGCCTCGAGTGCCGGGGGTGCGCGCTCAGTTGCAGCACGAGCACCAGCGACATCGCGGCGAGGCAGTAAATATGATCGCGGTAGATCGCGCGGGCGAGACGGCTTTGCTCTTCCGGTGAGTCTGACGATTTACCCAGGCGCGAGGCGTTCGGAATCGTGCGCATGCGCGCCAATCCAATCGCGGTGACGGCAGCGACCAGGGAGATCCATCCGATCCACCAACGGTATGAGCCGAACACAACCTCGATGACGATGACGAGCACGGTCAGGAGCATCACCACTGCAATCAGCCGGTTCATCGGCCATGCTTCCCGCGTGACGCGCCGGTAGTAGCCCGAGATCGACGCCAACGCAGAGGCAGGAACGGAATCGCGGTCGTAGCCTCGCACCTGCACGTCGAACATCAGATCGAACCAGAGTACGCAGATCAGGAATGAGGCGCCGGCCGCGGCGAATGTATGCATGTTAGATGCTGTAGTTGATTGCGTGCTTGCGCCGTTCGGACAGCGATTGCAGCGTCACGCCGCGCAGGATGCCGTTGACGGAATCGCGGACCTCGCGCCATACGTCGCGCATCGCGCACGGCTGCTCGCGCGGGCATGTTGACGAGCTCTCCTCGAGGCATTCGACCGGGGTGTAGTCGCCCTCTATCACTTCCACGACGTCCGCCATCGTGATTCGCGCCGGCGGCTTGGCCAGCATATACCCGCCGCTGGGCCCCTTCTGGCTGGCGACCAGGCCGCCGCGCTTGAGCTCTATCAGGAGCCGGCGCAGGTAGTTCTCGGGGATGTCCTGGGTGGCGGCTATTTCCTCGACTCTCACCGGCAAAGTGGTAGGATAACGCTCCGCAAGTAGCAGGAGCGCCTTCAAGGAGTAGTCAACGCCGACGCCGAACTTCATTCTTTTTATTGAACTTCCGGCCTGAAATTTAGCACAATCCGGCAATAATAGGAATAGACGACTCGCTTAGTCATCTACTTAATTGACTAAGTAACTCACCTAAGTTACCTTTAGATTCGCAGGAGATTCGTTCCAGTGCCGAAGAGGGAGCCGCAATCGTGGGAAATGGTCTTGAAGCGCAACTCTGTCGAGCGCCTCAAGCACGAGCTGTTCCCCACCGAGCTGGCGGGTCAATGGAACCGGCTGGCGGAGACCTCGTACGAGAAACTTCCCGAGGAAGATATCGTGCGGCTCCAGTGGTTCGGGATGTATCACGACAAGCCGAAAATCGGCACGTTCATGATGCGGATAAAAATTCCCAGCGGCATCCTGAGCGCCGACGGGCTGCGCGCAATCGGTGAAATCTCCGAGACCTACGGCCGCGACCAGGGCGAGCTGACCACGCGCCAGAATTTCCAGCTTCACTACATCACGCTCGACAAATTTCCCCAGATTCTGGAGAAGTTGAAAAGCGCCGGGCTCACCACGATGGGTGGATGCGGCGACGTCGTGCGCAACATCACGGGATGCCCGGTCGCGGGCGTGGACCCGGACGAAGTTTTCGACGTGACGCCGCTGATTGCCGAGACGGCGGGATTTTTCTACGGCAATCGCGAGTACTCGGACCTGCCGCGTAAGCACAAGATCTCGATCGCCGCATGCAAGCATCAGTGCAACGCGCCTGAAATCAACTGCGTCTCGCTGATAGCGATGCTGAAAGATGGGCGCGAGGGTTTTGCGGTGCGCGTCGGTGGCGGCCAGTCCTCGACCCCGCGCCTGTCGCGGCACCTGGGCGTGTTTATCACGCGCGAGCAGGCGATGCCGGTGATGCGCGCGATTATCGACGTGTGGCAGGGCACGACAGAGTACCGGATGTCGCGCGTCAAGGCGCGGCTCAAGTTCATGATCGACGATTACGGTCCCGAGGAATTTCGCAAGCTGGTCGAAGCGAAGCTCGGCTTCGCGCTCGAGAATCTCGCCGAGATGCCAATCCCCGAGACCGAGAGCGATCACATGGGTATCCACGCGCAGAAGCAGGGCGCGCTCAACTACGTCGGCTTCCCGGTTTACCTGGGCCTGATGAGCGGGCGCCAGATGCGCGAGATTGCGGAGCTGACCGCATCGTTCGGCGGCGACATTCGGCTCACGCGCCGCCAGAATTTCATCATCACCGGCATTCCGACCGCGCAGCTCGAGGACGTGATCGCGAAAGTTGGCGCAATCGGATTCCCGCTGGATGCGAACGGGCTGTACGCGTCGTCGATCGGATGCATCGGCGATCCGCATTGCAACTACGCCGTGACTCCCACCAAGACCAAGCTCGCGACGATCATCGAGCGGCTGGTGAATCAGTTCGGCGAGCAGGTCGGCGGCCTCAAGCTCAATCTCGACGGATGCCCGCATGCGTGCGCGCAGCACTGGACCGGCGACATCGGATTGCAGGGCACCACCAGCCGCGGACCGGCCGGCGAGCCGCTCGAGGCCTTCGACATTATCCTGCGCGGCGGGCTGGGCAAGGACGCGGCGATTGGCAAGCCGATCATTCGACGGGTGCCGTCCGCGATGGTTGAAGATTACGTGTCGAGGCTGTTCGGGACTTACCTCGAACGGCGCGACGCCGACGAAACGTTCACGCACTTTTGCGTGCGCACCGCCGACGCTGACCTGATTTCGATCGCAAGTGGAAACGCAACCGGCGCCGAGGCCGCCGCCTGAACCGGGTATCGCGCGCCCCAAGGATTTAGCCATGGCTGCAGGACCGCAATTCAACGAAGAGCTGGAAACGCCCGAACTGAGTCTCAGCATGGACGAGCTGGAGGCGGGCGAAGCCGCCGTCGAGCTCGACGACAAGGAGCCTCAGGAAGTCCTGGCGTGGGCTATCGATCGGTTCGGCAAAGAGCTGGCGATTTGCTGCAGCTTCCAGGCCGACGGCTGCGCACTGATCGACATGGCGCACAAAATCGATCCTCGCATCCGCGTGTTCACGATCGACACGGGCCGGATGCCGCAGGAGACCTACGACGTAATCGATAAGTATCGCACGCGCTATGGGATCAAGGTCGAAGTCTTCATGCCCGACACGGCCGTCGTGCAGCAGATGGTTACCAGGCACGGCAACAATCTGTTCTACAACGACGTCAACCTGCGCCTGCTATGCTGCCAGGTGCGCAAGGTCCTGCCGCTGCGCCGCGCGCTGATGAACTACAGCGCATGGGTGACAGGACTGCGCCGCGACCAGTGGGCGACACGCTCGAACATTCGCAAGATTGAAATCGATCACGACCACGGCGGCATCGTGAAGCTCGCGCCGTTGGCGGACTGGACGGAAGATGAGGTCTGGAACTATATCCGCGCCAACGACGTGCCTTACAACGAGCTATACGACAAGGGCTACAAGTCTATCGGTTGCGCGCCATGCACGCGCGCAGTGGGCGAGGGCCAGGACGCTCGCGCGGGCAGATGGTGGTGGGAGACAGGCGCGCCCAAAGAATGCGGGATGCATTGCGCGATCGAGACAGGGGGCTTCGAGCACGAACTAGCGTCGCTGCTAGGTAAAAACGACGGCGGAACCAAGTCTTAGACGCTGATGGCGAGCGACGACCAGCCCAAAGCGGGCGACTCGATAACGCTCGACAGCCTTCAGCACGACATCCTCATCCCGCAAATCCAGGCGTTCCTCGACGCCACCAGCGATCCGCAAGCCCGCGAAGTCTACTTAACACTAAAATCCGCGATCGAAGCCCTGGAAATACCAGCAGACTTACAGCCAAGACTAGGCGCGATCGTCGAAGTAGCACTAACCAGTGGCCGTGTAAGACGCCTGTTCGGCCCCGGCGCAGAGCTATCGCTGAACGCCCTGTTCATGAAGACGCCGCGAGGCCGCGAAGTAGCCCAATCGCTAGCCGAACTGAACAAAGCGCTGGCAAGCCTGAAAGGCCAAACAGTCGAGCAAATCACCTCGACGCAGAGAAGCCCCGGCGCCTACGCACTAACCCTTAAGACCAGCGGCTGCCAATTAGTAATCCGCTTCGAACAATCCGGCGTGCGAGTAGAAAGCCTGGAAGTAGACCTAGGCCACTAGCTATCCGTTCGCTAAGGAAGAGGTTTTAAGTCCTGATCCCAGCTCACCGGGATCTTACGAATCTCTTGATCGTTCCAAGCAAAGACTACGGCAGAGACTGTCCTGCCTTTGCCGGTCCGTACGGTTCTCATCGAGGTGACATAGAGTTTGTATCCGATGCCAACATGGCTGGCTGCGATTTGTTCTGCGCGCTTCGCATGATCCGACCTGGCACCTAAGGCCGTCATCGATACGATGAAGACCACTATCGCGGAGCTGGCGAGAATTGGGCCGCGCAATGAGCGAATCTTTGTTGCTGAACGTGCGCTCGCCGCCAACACGGCCTCATCGCTGAGTTGCCGCACGACCCAAAATAAGAAGGCAAGTAACGCGACGACGAACGCCAAGTATGCCAGAGATCGTACGGGGTAGAAGCGAAGCGCGGCAAGCGCGAGGCCTGGCGGAAGATACACCGGCCAAAGTAAAACGATGCCTAGAAATCCTGCAAGCATAAACGCCGCGAATCGAGAAATCGTCGCCGCTGTGCGCAGACTTCCTCGCATCAGGAAGATGCCCGCGATGATTGCAAACACGTTGAAACTCGATGCGTAGCCGATCCGGTGAACTATGCAGTAGATCATCACGCCGACGTCGACGACGCCGACGACGATCAGCACGACCCCAACGCGCCTCAAGATCGGAAGATACGCAAAGTCATCGTTCATCTGTTGTGCCCCCCTTTCTCAACTCGGACTCTAATGTATCGGCTGGGGAAAGCACCAGGCGGGCAGGGCCTTGATTGGCTACTGCCATGTGGGTGGTTTGAGAAGGGGAAGCGCTGGACGACGAACTCGATTCTCAAGCCTTAGATCGCACGCAAGCGAAGCTCGATTCTTTGGCGCACTTTCGTCCAGTCTTCCAACTTGGCGGTTCCGCTGACGACCTCGCGCGCGCGCCGATCAAGCTCATCCAGCCATGCCGCGGCCGCATCGGGGTCTTCCGACTCATCGAGGCTTTGAACTAGTTCCGTCGCCAGCCGAGCGCGCTCGTGAACGGGTAGTTTCAAAAGCTCGGGAAGAATTTCGCGACGGTTAGCCATCGGAAGAGATCGTAGCGCAGTTTCTGCCGAGGCGCGATATCCTGTTGAATCAGCTCGCCTTCCGCTCCTCGATCAAATCGAAACCATGCCCGAACGGATCGGCCATATTTGCCATCCTGCCCCAGTCGTGAACTTGTATCTCACGCTCTAACTTCGCTCCGGCTGCGATTGCACGTTCGATTGCCGTCTCTAGGTCCTCGACCAGTACGTCTAGATGTATCGGTGTCCAATGCCGGTCGTAGTCGCGCCCTCCTTTAGACTCTGCCAATAGAAAGACGTTCACGCCGGCGCCTGATAGTATCGCTGAGGTTGAGCCCGTCAGCTTGTGCACTGCGAATCCGAAAGCCCGAGTGTAGAAGTCGACAGCTTGGGAGAGATCGGGCACGTCTATCGCTACTGTCAGTTTAACCATTGCGTCCCCCCTCGCTCGCCGACAAGCCCTAAGGCTCCAGGCGCTCCATCATCCGCGGGAATGGTACCGTTTCGCGAATGTGATGAATCCCGCATAGCCATCCTGTCATGCGCTCGATTCCCATGCCGAAGCCGGCGTGCGGGACCGAGCCGTAGCGGCGCAAGTCGAGATACCATTCGAAGGGCGCCAGCGGCAGGCCGTGCGAGGTTATCTTGGTGCGCAGCGTTTCGTAGTCGTCCTCGCGCTGGCCGCCGCCTATGATTTCGCCGTGACCCTCCGGCGCGAGCATGTCGACGCATAGCGCGACGTCGGGTCGTGCGGGATCCTGTTTCATGTAGAACGCCTTGCAGGCAGTCGGGTAGCGATGCACCATCACGGGGCGATCGAATTCCTCGGACAGCGCGGTTTCCTCGTCGCCGCCGAAGTCATCGCCCCAGTTGACCGCGACGCCTTTCTTCTTCAGCCGCTCGATTGCCTCGTCGTAGCTGATGCGTGGATAGGGAAGCTGCGCCGCCGACTGCAGCTTCGTGGTGTCGCGCTCGAGCGTCTTGAGCTCGGCGCCGCGGCGCTCGAGCACGCGGCCGACGATGTAGGATACGAACTGTTCAGCGAGCTCCATGTCGCCGTCGAGGTCGCAGTACGCGACTTCCGGCTCGACCATCCAGAACTCAGTCAGGTGACGCCGCGTTTTGGATTTCTCGGCGCGAAACGTCGGGCCGAAGCAGTACACCTTGCCGAATGCGAGCGCGCCCGCCTCCGCATAGAGCTGTCCGCTCTGCGTCAAGTACGCCTTGCGCTCGCCGAAGTAGTCGAGCTCGAACAGGTTGGTGGTACCCTCGCACGAAGTCGGAGTCAGGATCGGCGCGTCGAACAGGACGAAGCCGCGCTCGTGAAAAAAATCGCGGCATGCCGACGCCACTTCGCTGCGGATGCGCAGGATGGCGTGCTGGCGCGAGGAGCGGATCCACAGATGACGGTTGTCGAGCAGAAACGCGACGCCGTGATCCTTGGGCGTGATCGGATAGTCGGTGGCCGGCGACACGATCTCGAGCGATTTCAGCGTCAGCTCGAATCCGCCGGGCGCGCGCTTGTCCTCGCGCACGATGCCCGTCACCTCGAGCGCGGTTTCCTGGCCCATGTGATCCGCCGCCGCGAAACGGTCCGCGCCGAGGTCAGCGAGCGACGCCACGCACTGGCATACGGCGGTGCCGTCGCGCACCTGAAGAAAATGTATCTTCCCGCTCGAGCGCTTGCCCGCGAGCCAGCCCTTGAGCGTGACCTCGTTTCCAACGTGATGCGACAATTCTTCGATATAAACTCGCGCCATGTGCCCATTTAAGCATATCGCCGCACAAGTACAGGAGCTGTAGCGGGACAGGCAAAAGCTGAAATCAGTGCAGGCAAATTGATCTGAAGCCGCGCATCCATAATGATCTTGTGTGTACTTTTTACCGATTCTTGCCCGTGATGATTAGTTCGTGGGCGCGCTTTGCCGGGCCGCGTGGGTTGCCTGCTGTGTAGGTTATTGGCACCCGCGCCAGGCTGAATCCGCGCTTCCCGAAGCACTCTCGCACGAATGGATGGTCATTCAGAGACAGGATGAAATTGCCCTCGATTCTGGCGAGCTGCGCGGCCAAGTGGTCGAAGTCATCGCGGGTGAAACCGCCCTCATACTCCTTTTCGAAGCCGAGATATGGCGGGTCGAGATAGAAGAGCGTAGTCGGCCGATCGTACCGATCGATGAACTCCGAATAGGGAAGGCATTCGACTGTGACGTCGTTGCAAGACCCGGAAAAACGTCGCGACGTCGCGGCTCGCATCATTGATTACTTCCGCAGTCGGAATCATCCGGCGGCGAAAGAACACACCACCCATTCCGACGAATGGCTCCGCGTAGCAGAGATGAGGAACCTTTTCGATGCGCGCGATGATTCGCGACGCGAGCAATTTCTTTCCGCCGAAATACGGCGCAGCTCCTGAGAGAGGACCGACTTCGCGATAGGTGGCCTTGAGCATTCGTCCCCCGTTTTTCATGTCACCGTGATTACCACCGACAATGGATTCGGGCCGTAGTTGCCCGTGGTGTCCAGCACTCCAACCCAGTAGGTGTAAGTTCCCGGCGCGACGCCGTGGTCTTTGTAGTCGGTCGAGAAGCTCTGCGCCACGAACACTCCGCTGCCACCATCGGCGACCAAAGCCCAAGTTGCGCCCACGCGAATCTCGTAGGTCTTCTGGTTTGGTGACGTCGACGCAGTCCACTTCAGCTTGACGACACCGCTGCCCGGCTCGGTCGCGGCCAGATTAGTCACATCGGCCGGCCCCGTGAGCTGGCCCTGCACTGTATATTCGAGCGCTTCACTCCAATCGCTGAAGGTGCCGTCTTTGTAAACGTAGCGGAGCATCAGATCGTAAATCGTCTTCGGCTCGACGTTATCGATCAGCACCTGCTCCGTAGCCGGAACGCGCGCGGGCTGAGTCCACGGCGTATCTTCCTCGAGCAGGCGCCATACATCTCCATCGGTGCCTGGCGTCACTCCCACATTGCTCGCCGCCAGCGATACCCAGAACACTCCGGCAACGGTCGCGATGTCACCGACGTTGTAGCTGGTCGCTGGATTGTAGGCTCCCGTATTGTTGTGGCTGAAGGTCGGATTGACGCGATGGATATATTCGACGGCGACGATTTCCTTTGCGTTCGATAGCTGCATCGCCGGCGGCGTCAGCGCGACTACGACACGGCCGAGGATGGTTCCATCAGCCCCACGAATCGAATGCTTGTCGTCTGAATCGATGGTCGAAACTACCGGTGGAACCACTGAAGGGATGACGTCGACCTGCGAGATTTGCGAAGGCGGCGTAGCGTCGGCGGTGTAAATCTCCGGCACGTAATCGACGAAC
>JBAWCX010000330.1:0-9674 GCA_049590495.1 Binatus sp. (SeqCode) | reverse complement strand
GATTACGGGTACGCATCAACCTCGCATTCGAGCCAGGGGGCAACAGTCGATCGAGTGGTCGTGAATATCGACACGCTGCGGTCGATCGAGCTCGTCAATCGAAAGCAGTTTTACGTTTCGATCAGCCGCGCGCGAGACCGAGTCAGCATCTATACCGATGATCGCGAGGCGCTTCGCCACGCGGTAAACCGCAACCGCGAGAAGTCGGTCGCACTTGAGCTGGCCCGAATCCGAATTCAGCCTCAGATCAAACAGGGCGCAGAAGTGCAGCGCCGGACTATCAGCCATCACCACGGAATTCGCCGATGAGCCGTCATCAGAACGGGCGGCCCGCCGCTATGAGCGCGGACACTTCGGGCTTCGCAAGCTTCGCCGCTCGGACACGCCGTGCTGTGGACGGGTCGCGCTCCGCACCGGGCCGCCACAGCGGTGGCGCTTGCTGCGCTCGCAACCGCGCCACCGGCACTCAGGTGCCGGACGCTTCGCTTGTCACGGTTGCAGCGCTCCGCCGCGCGCATCTCAGAATCCAGCGCCGCCCTCCTGACTCGGTTGAGAGGGCGGCGCTTTCAAAATGCTGCGCAGCAAACCAAACGCCCTTCCCTTCGGGACGCGGGCGCAAGGGTTGAAGGACTCGCGCGCTGCTTGACTTTGGATTCGAAACTAGCTATGTAGCTAATTATCGAGGCTACTCTCCTGCCCGTTTTAGTTTTTTTTGAGGTTCTGCCATGTCAGTCGTTCAAGGAAGTTCGGAAGCCAACCAAGGTCCAGCTGAGATCCTGCTCGCCGTGATGGACGCGGCAAGCAAGATGCTTCGCGCCAACAAACAACCTTCTGCCGGAGAACCCGAGCCCAGAGAGCAGATCTACACGGTCCGCGAAGCTGCTGGGCTTCTCCGCTATAAGCCCAGCTATATATACGAGCTGGTCAAGCGGGGCGAGCTTGCCTCTATCCGCCATGGTAAGTACATCACAATCCGAGACGCGGCCATTCGCGACTTTATCGCGCACAACGAGCGGCGTGGCGCTTGATATTAAGGGACTGTAGATGGCGATCTATCCCGCCAGCGGACGTAAGACCGGACAGTGGGTCGTGGACCTTTACGACGCCACTGGCACGCGTCATCGATATTTCCGACCCACCAGGAAAGAGGCCCGCGCGCTGGAAGATAGCCTCCGCGTCGAAAAGTGGCGGCAGCTTCGCGAAGGTGTAGCGGCGCCCGAACTTCGCGATCTCACGGTCGCTGAGTTCGGCGCAAGGTGGTTGCGAGATTGCGCTAGCAGACTGAAGCCTCGCACCTTGAGGAGCTACGAACAGAACTTCCGCTGTTACGTCGTGCCGCCACTTGGGAAAATGAAGGTCAGTGATGTCCGGCGAGTCCATCTGAAACAACTCCTCGTCCAAAAGCACGAAGAAGGGTTCGCCAAGGACTCGATTCGGCTAATCCGAGCGACCGTTTCGGCCATGTTCAGCGCAGCGATCGAAGATGGGGTCGCGGCGCTGAATCCCGCCAATCTTCCGCGACGAGCCAAGGCGCTTGGAACGAACTCCAAGCCAGATCTACGGCCTTTATCGGAATTGGAGTTGACGGCTCTGCTAAAATGCGCGGAGGATAACGATCGGGAGTACTACGCTCTGTTCTTGCTGCTGGCCCGATCAGGGCTCAGGCCAGGCGAAGCGCGGGCGCTGAGATGGGAAGATATGGACTTCAGCAATCGCAAAATCACCGTCGCTGGTTCGCTATCCGAGAATGACGAGATGGATACGACCAAGACCGGGATTGTCCGTCGAGTCGATATGAGCCAAGAACTCGCGCGCGCTCTGAGCCGACTGTTTTTAGAACATGAGAAGCAAGCGGAGGATCGGAGCCTCGGTGAATCGCTAGATTGGGTGTTCAGCAATAGCGAAGGCAATCCGCTGGACGAAAGCCGTGTTCGCAAGCACTTCTCTCGGGTGATGCAGTTCGCGGCGATTTCGGGTCATCGCCTCTACGACCTGCGCCATACGTTTGCAACCCTGCTGCTGGCCAAAGGTGCGCCAATAACATACGTCGCTGCCCAACTCGGCCACGCCAGCCCAACGACCACGTTGCAGTGGTATGCGCGCTGGTTGCCCACTGAGGCTATGCGGTATGTCGACACGCTCGATACGGGTTTCGATGGAACCTATAGGCACCACATAGGCACCACGGACGACGAACTCGCTCTCGGAACGAGAAAACTCCCCGGTTTTACTGGTGGGCCGTTCCGGGCTCGAACCGGAGACCCGCTGATTAAGAGTCAGCTGCTCTACCAACTGAGCTAACGGCCCACCGTCGAAGCATGTTTACGTAGCAGGATGTTTGGGGTGAGTGAAGGGATTTGAACCCTCGACCGCCGGAGCCACAATCCGATGCTCTGCCAACTGAGCTACACTCACCACGCTGATCTATTCTATCCACCCGGCGCCTCGAGACGCCGATCTCACAATTCGCCTCCGTGGCGCGCCAGAAGGGATTCGAACCCCTGACCCACGGCTTAGAAGGCCGTTGCTCTTTCCACCTGAGCTACTGGCGCGAATCGGGGCGAGCCGATTTGAACGGCCGACCCCCTGCTCCCAAGGCAGGTGCGCTACCAAGCTGCGCTACGCCCCGAGCCCTTAGGAAGTAACACACCGACGATCGGCTCTCAACCAAGGTTCATTCGCGCTTCGATTTTTACTCAACAAATGTTTTCACGCGAAAGAGCGCAGCGCACGCGATCGTTGTGGATAACCGCATCGCCGAGTCCGCGCGCGAACTGTCGAGACATATTCAGCGGAGTATGAGCATCATCGTATTCGACGCATGACCCAGACTGCGCGCGGTGCAGTCAGGTCGCAGCCTCCGGCAGGACGCATCTTGAGATGCGAACATTATAAGGTCGCATCCGGCGGAGCGGTCGCATTTTGCAAAACTCCCGAATTTCTTGGGAAAGTGGCCGAATTCGAGACTTTCAGGTGTCCCGCGTCGCAGAAAGAGAAAAAAGCTGGACGGCGATTCCTTGAATTCGCTTCGGTTTCCCGGAGGCACGATGCTTGCTTCTCCTCCTCTTGCGCTGACAATCTCCTCCCCCGAGACAACAGCGTCTGTCCCCAAGCAAAGGCCGGGCTACTTGAACCGTCGGCTCCCCACCACGGTCCCCACTCGTAGCCCGGCCGTTCTTTTTTCACCAATTCAACTTGCCGCGAGTTTCACCAGGGCATTTTGTATCGCGCGATTTCTGCTAGGCTAACCGCAACCGAATCGCGGCGTCGATGCTCGAGGCGTTCATCGGCGCGCCCACGGTTCGGCCGGGGGTCATATCGCTCGCTTGAGGCGACATTTTTGCGCATCGCTGGTCGCGATATTCGCGGCCGCCGTCGCCCTTGCGCTCAGCGGATGCTGGCTGGCGGCGGCTCAACTCGCGCCAATCGCCGCAGGCGTCGCGGAGAATGTCGGCGCGTCCGCCGTTGAGCTGACGGCAGGTATTGGCGCGTCAGCCACGAATCAGGATGCCATTATCGCGAAGAGGGTGGAGGCAGGGCGCGAAAGCGAAATGGACAGCCCCGACAGCTGTCACGAACTCGACGTCGAAATTCCGGGCGTGATCGAGTTGCGCAGGAGCGCCGCCGGCGCGCCCGAATATCGCGAGTTGCAGGTGACCGACGAGCGCCAATGGGCGCCGATCGCGGAGAATGGAACTACTGCGGACGGCTGGCGGCCGGCGGTCAATTTTCTTCAAATGAACTTCTCACCGCCGTTGGGCGCGGTCGTCCCCGAGACGGCCAGCAGCTTTCTGGCGTACACACCCTCGAAATTCGTCACGGCGGCCGACGGCGATCGGCTCACCGCGATGACTTCGAATTTCGGCAAGCCACTCGGCACGTTCACCTGGAACGGAAACTATTACCACTACGTGGTGACCAGTACGCTGCCATGCTTTCCGCCTCCGTCCGAGCGGATCGCCGCGGATATCGCTCCCCATCCTGGTCTCTAGATCGGGAAAAGCAAATATCACTCTGACGGCGCTTCGAGGATCAAACCCCTGCCGCGAGCCGCCCGACCTCTGACAAAGCCGCATTGCGCTCGTCATCCGATGCGCGAGCCTCTGCGTAGTACGCTGTCACGATGATTGGCGCGCGCCCTGGAGGCCAGATGATGGCGACGTCGTTCGTCGCGTTGTTCGAGCCGGTGCCGGTCTTGTCCCCGACCCGCCAGCCTGTCGGCACTCCGGCCCGCAACCGCTTGTCCCCGGTCTTATTGGCAACCAGCCACGCCGTAAGTCGCTCGCGAGACGAGGTGGATAGCACGTTCCCGAGAACGGTTTTTCGTAGAGTTTCGAGCATCGCGACCGGGGTGGTGGTGTCGCGCGGATCGCCAGGCTCGGCCTCGTTCAACTCCGGTTCTCGGCGGTCGAGGCGCGTCACCCTGTCTCCCAGCGAGCGTATGTAAGCTGTCAGTGCCGCCGGCCCGTGAAAGCTGTCGAGCAACAGATTCGCCGCCGTGTTATCGCTGAGGGTCACCGCCGCCTCGCAGATTTCGCCGACGGTCAGGCCGCCCTCGCCGACGTGCTGCTCGGTGACGGGCGAATAGTGGACCAGGTAATCCTTCGCGTAGACGATCCGGCGAGTGAGACTCTCCTCCTTGCGGTCGACCCGCGCCAGGACGAACGCGGCGGCCAGAAACTTAAACGTGCTGCACAACGCAAAGCGTTCGTCACCGCGATGTGCGATCAGCTTACTGCCGGCGGTATCGAGAACTGCGACGCCGAGGCGGCCGCCATGTCTCCGTTCGAGACGTGCAACCATCTTTTGCAGCTCTCCGTTCGTATCGTCGGCAGCAACCACACAGCTAAACCTCTAGATCACTTTGCTTTTTCGGTCGCGGGGATCGACGCGCGTCCATAGCGTCGCGGCAACATCGCTCCGAAGGGGAGCCGGGATTTCGCGCGTTGAAGCATGAAATTGCGGACTGCGCGGCGGGCTTCGTTGGTGCTGGAGCAGATCTGCGAACATCCCGCGTTGATTAGTTCATCCGACTGCTCTTCCGCCGCGGGCCCGCCTGCAATGATCGTCACGCGAGTCGCGATCGAGCGCAGCGCCGGCACCAGTTCCAGCGTCGCCGGAATACATTCGGCGCTCATGCACGAGATGAACACGAAGTCCGGCGTGAACCGTTTGACCAGCTCGCAAATCTCGACCTGCGATTTGCCCTCGCCGGCAAAGGTTGCGACCACGCCCTCTTTGCGCAGCAGCTCGAGCAGCATCAGCAAGCCGAGATAATGCACTTCGCCCGGCGCCATCACGCCCAGTACTCTCACGCTCGGCGAGACCAGCGACTTTGCGAACCGGTTGCCGAGCTCGGCGATCAGTTGATGCGTTGTATCGATAATCAGCCGCTGATTCTCGTCGCTGATATGGTCTTCCGCGCGCTCCTCGCCCATCAGCACCAGCGCCGGCTGAATCACCTCGTCGAAAGTCCGCTCGAGGCCGTTCTCATCGCAATAGGCGATCGCGACATCGCGGGCGCCGGCCGGATTGAGTTCGAGCAGCATGCGGTAAAAGTCGTGGTAGTCGTCGAGAACGCGATTCGCCCCAAGCAGAATCGAGAGAAAGCCCAGCGGCGGAATGAAGTCTCCGGCAACTTTGAGGCAAGCGGTCAAAGGCGTCGAAAGCAGCAGCCCGGGAATTCCCCACAGCCACGACCAATACATCGCCGATATCAGCAGCGCGACCGGCGAAACGTCAATTCCGTGGCCGATGATGAATGGCTCGGCGAACTGCGCCGCGATCTGATCGATAATCACAAACGCGCCAAGTATCTCGAGCGCCTTACTCCAGCCGGGAAACAGCGCAAAGGCGACCAACGCCGGCAGTAGCGCCGAGCTGATTGCGCCGACGTATGGAATGAACCGCAGCAGGAACGCGACCAGGCCCCACAGCGGCGCGCTCGGCAATCCCAGCAGCCATGCCGCAGATCCGGCGGCGATCCCGTACGCGAGATTGATCGTCGAAAAAAGCAACAGGTAACGGCCGACGGTGTAACCCGCGGTTTCTATCGCCTGCGCCGCGATCGGAACTCTCCCCATCGCCGCGAGCCGGACGAATCGATCGCGCAAATCCTTGCGGCTGTAGAGGAGGAAGAACAGCAGCATGATGATGAGCAACGTATTGACCATGCCATCGACAATCGGCTCAATCGGTTTCAGGCTGTCAGTGAGCGAACTCGGAACCGGCACAGCCATCACTTCGCGCGGCTTGCGGGGTGCGGGTTGGGCGCTTGCGACGCGGCGCTGAACGTCGGTGACGGCATCCTTGATGTGCTGGATCCACGGCGGCGTGGTCTTTTCGAGCGCCGCCAGTTTGTTCCCGATATTGTCGGAGTAGGAGGCGACCTGGTCGGCGACTGTAGACAGTTCAATAGTCAGAAAGTAGCCAATCGCCAAGATAGCGCCGACCGCAACTAGTACTACCAGCGCTGCCCCTATGAGACGCCCGAAGTAGCGCTCGAGGCGGCTTGCAACCGGACTGAACACGACGCTCAGTATGAGTGCAATTGCGAGCGGAAGCAGGACCGGCCTCGCGAAGTACAATGCGGCGGTAGCGATGATCAGTGCGCAAATCGGCACAGCAACCCACAGCAGCGCGAAGCTGTCGTCACTTTCGCCGTGGTCTTGCTGTATTTCCTTTTCGAATTCCGCCACTGTCATTCACGCGGCATAGCCGAGGTTCAGCCGCTGCAATGCGGCTTACACCTATTTTATGCCACAACCCGACAATGAGACGAACTATCGTTGCGCTGTTCTCGAAACCCGCCTATTCCGCCCGCTCATCCGCACCTTGAAGTGCGCACAGTAACCATTGCGGTGACCTTGGCGAACGCTAACTGGTTTTGACTGTCAGCGCCGGAGCAGCGGGATTACTTCCCTGGCGAATTGCTCGTGCTGCGCGTCGCGTTCAGCCGGAGCGGAAATGATATCCACGTTGACGTCGCGAATTCCCGCCTTGATGAACTCATCGATTCGCGCCGCGACATCTGCCGGCTTTCCCATCGCCGCGTAGCGCTTGGCCGGTTCGCGGAAATCCATCGCGTAGCGCTTGCTGAGATGCGTCGTCGCGACTTCGAGCGCAGCTTCGTAGCTCGGCCCGAGCGTGACGAACAGATGGAGCGCGGTGCCGAAATGCTCGAACTTGCGCCCGGCCTTTTCCGCCTCACGCGCGATGAACTCGAGGCCGTCGCCGACGCGCTTCGGCGTGACGACGTATGGCATCCATCCGTCGCCCAGCCGCGCCGCGCGTTTGAGCGCGGCTTCGGCCCGTCCGCCGACCCACACCGGAGGTCCGCCGGGCGTGCGCGGCTTCGGCGACATCGTGATTTTCCCGAAGCTGAAATACTTGCCGCGGTACTCGACCGGTTCACCGCTCCACAGCCGCTTGATTATTTCGATAGCCTCGTTCGCGCGTCCGCCGCGCTGTTTGAGCGGAACGCCGCACGCCTCGTACTCCGGCGGGAATTCACCGCCGACCCCGACACCAAAAATGAACCGTCCCGCGCCCATGAGACGGTCCACCGTCGCAACCATCTTCGCGACAGTCACGGGATGACGCAGCGGCAGCAGATAAATGCTGGTGCCAAAAATCAGGCTCGAGTTGAGCGCCGACAAGTAGGTTAACTGGGTCAGCGGATCGTCGATCGGTCCCGTAAACGCGACGTGATCTCCCGTCCAGATACCGTCGTAGCCCCACTCCGACAGCGTGTTGACGGTCTTCAGGGCATGCTCACGATCGGCTGCCGTCGCCATCGCGCCAAACCTGATCTTCGAATTCAGCGGTAGCACGTCGCTCATGTCCGCACCTCGATGCGCCCTCTCAGACCGATCGCAGCACGCCGCCGTCGACGCGGATCAGCGAGCCCGTCACGTAAGCCGCCAGCGGACTCGCCAAAAATGCCGCGACCGCCCCGAATTCCGCGGGCGTGCCGAGCCGGCCGACCGGTATCGCCTGCGCACTCCGCTGGATTGCCTCCTCGACCGAAATTTTCTGTCGTTCCGCCGCCGCGCGGCTCAGCTGAACCGTACGATCGGTCGCAATCGGGCCGGGCAAAAGTGTGTTGACTGTAATTCCGTCACGCGCCGTCTCCGTCGCCAGCGTCTTGGCCCATCCAACGATCGCACTGCGCAACGTATTCGACACTCCGATCGCGGCGAGCGGCTCGACCACGCTCGTCGAGGCCACGTTCAGGATGCGTCCCCACTTTCGCGCGCGCATGTCGCCGATCAACAAATCTGTGATCCGAAAGAGCGGCAGCACCATCGCGTTGAACTGCTCCTCCCAGACTTTAGCCGGCACACCGGCCACGCCGGACGGCGGCGGGCCGCCGGAATTGTTGAGCAGGATGTCGATCGGCCCGAGCTGCTTACGCGCCCCGTTGGCTGCGGCCTCGAGGCTCGGCCAGTTCGCGAGGTCCGCCGCAAGTCCCACGGCCTTGGCGCCGCGCGACGCGATTTCAGAGACCGCACGATCGAGCGCCTCCTGCCCGCGCGCAACCAGCGCGACCGCAACGCCTTCAGCCGCGAGCGCATCGGCGACGCCGCGTCCGAGTCCTTTGCTGCCGCCTAGAATCAGCGCGGTCTTTCCCTCGAGTTGAAGATCCATTTTTCACGTCACCGCTTTTCGATCGTTATGCGTTCTTCTGCGCGCCGGGCAGGTAGTCGTCGAGCGGCACGCCAAAACTGTTGAGTGCCCACGACACCAGGTTGTACTGCCCGACGGTGAAAACCGCGTCCATCATCTGCTCAATGCTGTAGCGCTCGGACAACTGCTTCCAGGTCTCGTCCGAGACGACAGACTTTTCGCGCAAGTCGTCGGCCGCCTGGATCAGCGCGGCGTCATGTTTGTCCCAGCCCGCCTTCGGTCCCTTGCTGATACGATCGATCTCGTCGTCGGTGAGCCCGGCGCTCTTGCCGATTCGCACGTGCTGCTCCCATTCGTACGGGGCCTGGTTGAGCCAGCCGATCCGCAAGATCAAAATCTCACGATCGCGCGCCGGCAGCGATTGACCGCCCAAAATATAACCGGCAAAGCGCGACCAGCTTCGCGCCAGCTTTGGATTCTGCATCAACACTCTGAAGATGTTAACGACCTCGCCGTTGACCTTGTTGCGCTCGCCCATCTCGCGGTCTTCGGGGCTCAGTGTCGAAAAGTCGCGGAACGGGATTCGTTGTTTTCTCGCAGTCACGGGTACTCCTCCGTCATCGATGTTGCGTGCGGGGCAAACTGTTTCGTGCGATCAGGTTTAATCCACAATCGGGATTTTCTCCAGCCGTCTTGCACGACTGCGCTCCGACGCGCCTAATGACCTCGGCGATGGAATCGTTCGACGTCGTGATCGTGGGAGCTGGAGCGGCCGGCCTGATGTGCGCGATGACGGCCGGGAATCGCGGCCGGCGCGTGCTGCTGCTCGAGCATAACGATCAGGCAGGCGCCAAGATTCTCATCTCGGGCGGCGGCCGCTGCAATTTCACAAATCTTGAGATAGCGCCGGAGCGTTTTCTGTCCGCCAATCCGCATTTCTGCAAATCCGCGCTCAGCCGCTACACGCAGCACGATTTTATCGCGCTCGTCGAACGCCATCGCATTCGCTATCACGAGAAAACCCTCGGCCAGTTGTTCTGCGATGG
>JBAWCX010000329.1:0-1717 GCA_049590495.1 Binatus sp. (SeqCode) | reverse complement strand
CGAAATCCGGCGGTCACGAAACGCTGGCGCGCGCTCTGAAAGCGAAGCTCGAGGCCGCCATCGCGGCGCCCGCCGCCTTTCGCGCGGAAATCGCGCGGCTGATAGATCGCGCGGTCGCGTTCGCCGGCGACGTCGCTGCCAAGCCGAGGCACGAGCGATTGGCCCGGCTGGCGACAGACGCGCTCTATAATGTAGCGAGCGCCGCGCTCATGACGTGGGAGGGCGCGACGGCCGGCGCCAGCGGCGGCGACGCGCGGCGCATGATCCTCGCGCGCATGGTCGTCGAGCATCGCCTGCGCCCCGAAGATCCGCTGGCGATTCCAGCATCCGACTGGGAAGAAGACGCGACGACCGCGTTGCTTGACCCGGCCGCGGTTTCAATCGAACGAGCGGCCCAGCTCGTCAGCGCGTGAGCGTTTGGGTACCGACCTAAGGCATCGCGCTATTTCCCGGTGCCGGTCAGCCGCACCGGCATGGTGCCGTTCGCGTTGTCTTTGATCGTCAGGGTTCCGGTCTGCTTCCCTGTGGCGCTCGGCATAAACGTCACTGAGATCGTGCAAGATGAGCCGGCCGGCAGGCTCGGTGGACAGCCGTTGTTCGGCATGAAGACCCCTGCAGTATCGGAAGTCATCTCGATCAACACCGCCTCTCCCGGATGCTTCTTGCTGCCTTTGGGATTGGACACCTTCACGTTTTTCGGTTTGCTCGACGTTCCGACCGCGGTCTTCGAGAACTTGAGCGCTTTCGGCGTGACCTTGAGCGTCACCGGCACCTCGGTCGGCGTGGCAGTTGGCGTTGCGGTTGCGGTCGCGGTCGCTGTTGCTGTGGCAGTCGCCGTCGCCGTGGCGGTGGCAGTTGCAGTGCCCGTTGAGGTCGCCGTTGGCGTTGCGGATGTGGCCGTGGTCGTGGTGGCCGTTGGCGTTGTTGATGCTGTCGCAGTCGCCGTCGCGGTCCGTGTCGGAGTGGCCTTCGGCGTTGTTGATACTGTCGCAGTCGCCGTCGCGGTCTGAGTCGGAGTGGCGCTCGCCGTGGGGGTTGCGGTTGCCGTTGCCGTCGGCTCCAGGAACTCGAACGCACCGATATCGCAGGGTCCGCCGGCTCCGTCTTCCGGGTCGGGCCGCGGCTGGCCGCGCTGGTCGCAGGTGAGCTGGAGAGACGACGAGTTGGTGCAGGGGTTCAACGAGCCCGCAGGATAGGTGCACGAAGCGAACGGGATCTGGTCAATCGCCGGGCTGTCAGCGAGCAGCGCGATGGTCTCGGTCGGCCCGCCGTTCATCGCAAGTCCCACGGGATCGAGACCGACGGCGCTGGTTGATGATTCGACCATGTTGCCGTTGGTGCCGTTGGTGAAGCAGGTGTCATCATCGGCGATGCTGTAGCTGGCGGTGAGCGGTGTGAAGCAGTTGCCGCCGGTGCTGCCCGCTAAAATGCTGCCCACGAGAGTGACGGTACCAACCGCGTCGAAGATGGCGCCGCCTTGGCCGCTGCTGCCGGTGGCCTGATTGGCCGAAAACGTGCTGTTGGTAACGGTCAGCGTGCCGTCGTTAGAGATGGCACCGCCGGCGTTTCCGAAGTCGACGCCGCCGGTGGCCTGGTTGCCCGACAACGTGCTGTTGGTGACGGTCACTATGCCGCCGGTGTTGTTAAAGATAGCGCCGCCGAAGCCGCCGTCGGGGCTGCCGGTGGCCTGGTTGCCCGACAACGTGCTGTTGGCGAC
>JBAWCX010000328.1:0-4426 GCA_049590495.1 Binatus sp. (SeqCode) | reverse complement strand
ATGCTCCCCTGGTGCTGGTGTTCCGCGCTCAGGCGCCTTTCTTCACCGGCGCGGGCGGTGCGTCGTCGGCCCACAAAATCTTGTGATAGTCGAAACGCATGTTCTCGATGATATTGAATTTGATGATCTCGAAATAGGGCGAAAGATCGAAGTCGCGCGGCGTGACCAACGTCGGCGAGACCATCCTGAGCGCACCGTATTCCAACCCGCCCGTCGTCGCCTTCGAGCCGATCGGCCACAGCTTGCGCCTGGTTGGAGGCGGCGGCAGCGGCGCGGGCGGCAACTGCTCATAGTTCGGCACGATCGGGAACTTGACGCGATGAAACGACGACGCGATCACGCTCGAGCAGATGACTCGCGTCGGCTCGCCACTGCCGAATTGCAGCGCCTGGCGGCGAAATCGCGCGGGTACCAGGCTCACCGGGAGAAAGTAGCGCGCCAGGTCGATCACGTTGCGCAAATCGTAGGTGTCGCCGACGCTGCGAATCGCCTCGTCCATCACGTCGGCCAGATCGGCAGCCGACAGGTTAAACGGGCGGCATACGCGGAGGTTGAAATCGCGATACTTGCTGAGCGGCGAGAGCACCACGCCGGCCTCGACGATCGCCTCGACGATCAGGAAGTCCGCTTCCTCGCCGAATTGCGCGACCAGCGGCGCTTTCATCTCGGGATTGCGCCGAATCGGCTCGTCACCGACGTACAACGCCGAGTGCGACCACGAGCTTTGCGTCAGGTACTTGATGCATTCACTGATGCGCTCGTTGCCCTCGACCAAAACGACGTCACCCTTGCGAATGTGACGCTTGAGCGCGGCCATGTCGTTGGGGATTTGGAGCGCGTAACTCTTGACAGGCTTGGTCAGCAGGCCGACGGCCCAGTCGCTCATCCGGTCCAGCAGCCAGGAAATGATTCCCGATTTCTCGCTCCGAGCCATTTCAGTTTGGCAGAGTTCCCTCGCCCTACTTGAATATAGGAACGGCGGGAGCCGCGAAACAGCGGGATAGCGGCGCGCTACGAGCCTCGGTCAGGTCTTGAACTGGCCGACGATTGCGTAGAACGGCACGCTCAGCGTCGCCTGGTCCGGGTCGTCGGTCTTGATGGTCAGGTTGCCACGCAACTGCCCGTCGGGAGTTCCATGCCTCAGGGTGACCGTCACCTTGTATTCCTTGCCGGGCGTGACGGGCTCCGCGACGGCGCCGACGGCGGGGCTGCTGCTGGCAACCTCGAGCACCTTTATCGGATGCGGCCCCTGGTTGCTCAGCTTGAAAATTCGCACGATGTCCTGGCCGCGCGGCACGATGCCGAACGAAACCTGCGCGGGATCGATATTCAAATCGCCCGTCACGGTTCCGAATACGTCAACCTGCAGCGGCACGCGATTGTTGGTGATCTTCACGGTGTCGTCGAACGGACCCACCGGCATCGTCTTGAGCAGCGACACTTTCAGCAGCGCGCCGGGCTTGCCGTCGGGACGCTTCTCCTGCTCCACCTTGATCGACGAATTCGAGTTGCTCACCGGACCGACCGAGAACGTCCCGCGCACCGGATTGAGATCGTTGACCAGCACCTCCCTGGTGTCCTCGGTCCCGCGTTTCACGGTGCCGAACGAGATCTGACCCGGGACAGCCTCGACCTGCTTCTTGACGATCCCCTGCATCGTCATCGCGACCTGCGGATTGTCGGGATCGTTGGTGGACACCGTGATGGTGCGCACCTGGTGGCCCTTCTGAAAGTGCGTGTCGAACGAGACGGCGATATCGCTCTGGTCGCCGGGCGCCACGTGCATCTTCGAAGGATTTCCCGTCGTGCATCCACACGAAGTCTTCACGCCTTGAATGTCGAGGTAGCCCTGGCCGTTGTTCTTGATCGCGAAGGTGTGCGTGACCATCGAGCCTTCGAGCGCGCTGCCGAAATCGTACAGCGGATCCGAGACGACGGCCTTCGGCGCATGACCGGGAGGCGCGCTGTTCCCGCCGGGAATCAGCGGATTCATGCCGTCCTGGGCGAATGCCGGCGCGCTCGCCAGCAGCCCGATTGCCACAGCGATAAATGTTCGTTGAATTTTTTTCAAGTTAGTCATCCGACTCGAGGGCGCAGGCACGCCGCCTCTCCATTCGACTCTATCAAGCATGGCGCGGAGCGTTGCGGTCAAGAGGCTTTGCTTACCGGTGCGTGATGCGCGGCTTCGGGACGGGCCGGTTCATATCGGCTCAGAAAATCGGTGGCGAACTCGCCGCGATTGAAATCCGGATCGTGCAGAATCTTCAGATGCAACGGGATGTTGGTCTTGATGCCGTCGATTACATACTCGCGCAGCGCCGCCTTGGCCCGCGCGATAACTTCGGGCCGCGTCTCGGCATGCACGATCAGTTTTGCGATCAGCGGATCGTATTGCACCGGCACGCGATAGCCGTCGTACAACGCCGTCTCGACGCGCACGCCCAGTCCGCCCGGCGTATGATGATTGCTCACCACGCCCGGCGACGGAATGCCGCGCTCGGGATCCTCCGCATAGATGCGAAACTCCATCGACGCGCCGTCGAACGTCACCTGCCGCTGCTTCATCCCCAGCGGCTCGCCCATCGCCATCCGGATACTTTCCTTCACCAGGTCAACGCCGGTGACCATCTCAGTCACGCCGTGCTCGACCTGGATCCTCGTGTTCATCTCGATAAAATAAAACTCGCCGCTGCCTGCGAGCAGAAATTCCACCGTGCCGACGTTCGAATAGCCGACCACTTCGGCCGCACGCACCGCCGCCTTGCCCATCTTTTCGCGCAGTCGCGAGGTCAGGATCGGGCATGGCGATTCCTCGATCACCTTCTGATGACGCCGCTGGATCGAACAGTCGCGCTCGCCGAGGTGAATCGCGGTGCGATGCAAGTCGGCAAGAATCTGAAACTCGACGTGACGCGCGCGCTCCAGGTATTTCTCCAGGTACATCTTCTTCGAGCTGAACGACGCCTCGGATTCTCCCTGCGCCAGCGGAAACAGCCGCGTAAGCTCGGCGCCGTCGCGAACGACTCGCATCCCCTTGCCGCCACCCCCCGCAGCCGCCTTGATCAGCACCGGGTAGCCGAGCCGCTTCGCATCGACTTGCGCCTCGCGCAGCTCAGTGACCCCCGTGCCCTCGCTGCCGGGCAGAACAGGGACGCCCGCGCGCTTCATGATTCGCCGTGCGCGCGGCTTGTCGCCCATCAACCTGATATGACGCGCGCGCGGACCGACGAAGTTCAGCCCCGACTTCTGGCATGCCTCCGCGAAGTCGCCATTCTCGGACAAAAATCCGTACCCCGGATGCACCGCGTCGGCGCCGAAGGTCGTCGCCGCGCTGAGAATCGCCGGGATATTCAAATAGCTGTCTTCAGCAGCCGGCGGCCCGATACATACCGACTCGTCCGCCATCCGCACGTGCAACGCGTTCTTGTCCGCCGTCGAGAAAACCGCGACCGTCGAAATTCCCAGCTCGCGGCAGGCGCGGATTATCCGGATTGCGATTGTCCCGCGATTTGCGACCAGCAGTTTCTTGAACATCAACACGCGAGTCTCCGCCCAGTGAAATAGTCAGATCACTTCGATGATCATCAAGGGTTGACCGTATTCTATTGGATTCCCGTTCTCGGCCAGGATTCTTATCACCCGCCCCGCGGCCGGCGATTCTATCTCGTTCATCATCTTCATCGCCTCGATTATGCACAGCGGCTGGCCCTTGCGCACCGACGATCCTTCCTCGACAAACGGCGCCGCGTCCGGCGATGCGGCCCGGTAAAACGTACCCACCATCGGGCTTTCGATAAGTTTCTGATTCGGCGCGAGATCGATTTTGCCGGCAGCCTTGCCGCCGTCTTCCGCCGTCGCCTCGACGTGCCGCGTCGCCATCTTGATGGGAGAGGCCGCCCGCGCCGCTACATGCGCCTCCGAGCCCGACTCGGTAACGTCCACCGACGCGCGTCCGCCGCCGCGAACCAGCCGCACCTTGCCCTTCTTGTCCTCTATTTCGAGCTCGACCAGCCCGTAATCCCGCATCAGGACCAGCAGGGTCTTCAGTTCGCGTACTTCCATCGCGTCTCCGTGTCTTCCTGAAACGGCGGCTCGTCTGCCCGCTGGATCGTTGCTCGCCATTGGCGTCACCCGCTCCGCCGGCGCGACTCCTCGGCCATCGTGCGCGCCGCTCTCAGTGCCAGGCTGTAGCTCTCGGCGCCGAATCCCATGATTCGGCCATGCGCGATATCGGCAATCGTCGAATGATGCCGGAACGCCTCGCGCCGATAGACGTTGGACAGATGCACTTCGATCACCGGAATATTCACCGCTGAAATCGCATCGCGAATCGCCACGCTGGTATGCGTGTATGCGCCGGGATTGATCAACAGCACGTCGCACTTGCCGCGCGCCTTCTGAATCCGATCGACGATCCCGCCTTCGC
>JBAWCX010000327.1:0-1549 GCA_049590495.1 Binatus sp. (SeqCode) | reverse complement strand
ATCCTACGCGGCATGGGCGGGAGCGGAACGAGTGCGAGCGTGCCGTCGGCGCAGAGTTCAAATGCTCCGATCACCGACAGCGACCGCAAGGACGGAATCGAATCGCTGTGCAAGGTATTCCAGATCTACGGACTGCCGAAGAGCGACCGCGCCGCGACCGAAGCGGCGCGCAACGCGGGTGAATTGTTCAAACTCGCCGGCAATCAGCCGCCCGAGCGCAGCGAGTACATTCTAACCTCGATTGTGCAAGAGTTCCGCGGCGGCAAGCTGGGTGCGCCCGACTGCGAGGAGGCGGGCGCGCCAATCGCGACCAATCAAGCAGCCCCCGACAATTCGACTCCCGACGTCCCGAGATAACAGCCAGTATCTATTGCCGTGCAGAACGGGAGCGGGAGGTTGTCCAGTAGTAGATCGGCACGCCGCTCAGCGCGATCAGCAGCCCTGGCCATGTGAAGCGCGGCTTCAGGATTAACAGATCGACCATCAGGGCCGAGGCTGCAATGACGTAGAGCGCGGGCACGATTGGATAGCCCCACGCCCGGTAGGGACGCGGCGCGTCGGGGCTGCGGCGGCGGAGCACGAAGACGGCCGAGACGGTCAGTACGTAAAACATCAGCTGCGCGAAGATAACGTAGTCGAGCAATTCGGAATAAGTGCCCGACAGCGTCAGTATCGCGGCCCAGATTCCCTGCATCACCAGCGCGACCGCGGGCACGCTCGCGCGATTGAGGCGACCGGCGGCGGCGAAGAAGACGCGGTCCTGCGACATCGCATAGATGACGCGCGCGCCGGTGAGTATCAGTCCATTGGCACATCCGAAGCCGGAGATCATCACGAGGACCGCTGTTATCTTCGCGCCCGCGCCGCCCCATACTACCTGCATCGCGGCTGCCGCGACGCGATCGCTCGATGCGTGCGCGATTCCGCGCCCCACCACGGTCGCTGCGTCCACAGTTCCCGACGTAGGCAGCTCGCATAGGTAGGCGAGGTTGGTGAGGATGTAGAGTGCGATGACGACGCCGGTTCCAAACGCAAGTGCGAGCGGAAGATCGCGTTTGGGATTGCGGACCTCGGCGGCAACGAAGGTGGCGCTCGCCCAAGCATCGGCTGAGAACAGCGCACCGACCATAGCGGCGCCGAATATGCCTGCTCCGGCAATCGACAAGGAAGGAGTGCCGAAGAACGCCGTCGAGCTGCCGAAGTTTGCGTGAATCGCCGCCGGATTCGGCACCAGGATGCATCCGACCGCGACTATCAGGCATAGCGAGAGAATCTTGGCGGTGGTGAAGGAGTTCTGCAGCCATTTGCCCATGTTGAGGCCGCGCAGATTGGCGGCGGTGAGGACCGCGATCACAAGGATCGCGCCGGCGCGCTCGCCCGACAGTCCCGCGCCGCCAGCTCCGAACCAGAGGCCCGCGCCGAGCACGGGCCACATGACGCCGGCGAAACGCGCGAACGCAACGGCGACGGCCGCGATGGTGCCGGTCTGGATGACGAGCAGGAGCGTCCAGCCGAACATAAACGCCCACATCCCGCCGTAAGCCTCGCG
>JBAWCX010000326.1:0-7612 GCA_049590495.1 Binatus sp. (SeqCode) | reverse complement strand
CGCCGAAGCCGCTGACGTTGCCGGTCGCGCTGCCGTCCTCCAGGGTCAGAAATTGCAGTGTGAGCATCGCGCCTGAGTTCACCACCATCAGTTCCACCGCATTGCCGCCGCTGATCGTGATTCCCGGCGAGGTCGTCGGGCCCGTGATGGTCAGCGTCTCGCCGCTGACGATGGCGGGCAGCGTGCTCTGCAGCGTAATCGTGCCGGTCGTGCTGAACTCGATGGTGTCAGTGCCGGTCCCGGCAGCGCAGTGGGTCGAGCCTGACTGGTTTTGGGCGTTGGCGTTGGTGATCGCCTGCCGCAGGCTGCAGCCTAAAGTTCCGCCCGGGTCCGACCGCGAATTGACGGTAATAGTGGCCGCGCGCGCCGCCCCCCGCATCGCCACGAACATAAACGTCAGCGCAATCGCCGCCAGCGCAAAGCGCCGATTTCGGTTTGCCACGGATCCACGGCGCATGCGGCCGCATCGGCAAATCTTCAGCAGGAAGCTAACTCAAGCTGGCCCGACCGAGTCTCCTACCGCATCAACCTACTGTCAAATCGCAGCCAGCGCCGCGCGGCCGCCGCGCCTTCGTTCTTCCCCTCTCCAGAAAGGGAGAGGGTGCCAGGGGTGAGGTCGCGCGCGCTTCACTATTGTGTCTGCCACCCCGGCGCGGCCGCGCTACAATTCGGCCGATTCGCTCTTGCGCTCCGGCGCGATGGTCTTGCGCAGGACCAGCATCCGCGTCGCATACACCGCGACGCTCAGTATCGCCACGACTACGATCAACCGCTCGAAGCCGCCGATGTATCTGACCAACTGCTCGAGTTGCTTGCCGAATACGTAGCCGAGCGTCACCACGATCGGCACCGAGATCAGCGCGCCGAGCAGATCATAGAGGAAAAACACCGCCGGACGCACGCCGAAAGATCCCGCCGACAGGTAGATCAATGCGCGCAGACCGGCCAGGAATCGCGCGTAAAAAATGGCGCGATGCCCATGGCGCTGCATGAAACCCTCGATGCGCTCGATCTGATGCTTGCGGCCCGGCCGCCCAATCGAGAAATACCGCACCAGTCCCGAACCGAAGCGCCGGCCCATGAAAAACAGCGAGTTGTCGCCTGCGACCACGCCCAGCAGCGACACCGCCAGCGTGATCGGATAGCGCGTGACTCCGCGATGCACCAGGTAACCGCCCGCCAGCAGCGCCACGTCTTCCGGTATTGGCAGCCCAAGCCCGCACAACATCAGAACTACGAACAACCCAAGGTACGTGAAGTGTTCGATGTACGCCGAGATCAGTCCGACCAAGCTCAGCTCCCGTGCGCGTAGCGCGTGCGCAGTGCGTCGCGGATTCGTTCGACCGGCATGCCCTGGCTCGCCATCGGCTCCGCGTCATGAGCCTCGCCCAGGCAGACCCCGCACCTGCTCGCGTGGTCGTCACGGTAGCAATCGAGCAGGTTCTTGTGCCCGAGTTGCTTGTCGCATCCGCAGTAGCAATGCAATTGCGCCAGCAGCGCGGGATCGCGCTCGGCGATTTCATACGCCTCGCGCACATTGCCCTGGAATCCCCGAGGATCGAGCGTTTCCCGGATTCGCGCGCCCGCATCGCCGGACGCGGCCGTCTGCCCATCCGACTCGCTCGACATGTAGCCGCCGTATGCGATCGCCACCACCAAAACCGCGGCGGCCGTCAGTGCAATAATTCCTTTGATACCCTTGAACATGAGTCTCCCCGAGGCCCGAAATTATAGCATCTCGATGAATCTTAGGCTTTGATTCGCGAAACTGTACAGTGCGGCCGGCCGATGAGGTCCGCGCCGCGTATGCGGCAGCCGTTTCAGCATCCCCATCGCGAGGATGCGGCGGCGGAAGTTTCGCCGATCGAGCGGGCGCCCCAGGATCAGCGAGTATAGCTCCTCGAACTCGGCAAACGTGAATTCCCGCGGCAGCAGCGCATACGCAATATTCGTGTACTCGAGTTTCGACTTCAGCCGCTTCACCGCATACGCCGCCATCAGCGCGTGATCGTACGCAAGCGGCGGCAGCCGCGCGACTTCGTACCACTTGCCGGTCGCATATTTGTCCGACGCCGCGCGCACGCCCCTAGCGTCAGGGATCAGCGCCATGTACGCGACCGACACCACATGCGCACGCGGGTCGCGCGACGGATCTCCAAACGTGAATAGCTGCTCGAGGTAACCGCCGCGAAGTCCCGTCGAATCGTACAGCTCGCGACGCGCCGCGTCGTCCAGCAGCTCGCCCACTCGCTCCAGCCCGCCGGGAAACGCCCATCGGCCGCGCCCCGGCCCGCGCCGCAGTTCGACCAGGTAGGTCCGCAGCCGCCCGCCGATAATCGCGAACAACACCGTATCGACCGCGACCATCGGCCGCGCCAGCCGCTCGCCGCTCGCCGCGACGCTCTGTGCCTCCGCGCTCAGACGCTCAGCTCGAGCATCCGCTCCAGGGCCCGCTTGGCGCCCGCGCGCACGTCCTCGGTAAGTTCGATCTCGTACCGCAGGTGTCGCAGTGAATCGAGCGTCGCCTCGAGTGTGATCATCTTCATGAACCGGCATAGCTTGCACGCCTTGTAGAAATGCTTGTCGGGAATCTCCATCAGCAGGCGATCCGACAGCCCGCATTCCGTCACCACCAGGAATTTATCGGCGTCGCTGCTCCGCGCATAGGCGAGCATCGCGCTGGTCGACAGCACCGCGTCCGCCAGCGCGAGCACGTCGCGCCGGCACTCCGGATGCGCGATCACCTTGATCCCGGGAATCGCGCGCTTGACCTTGTTCACCTCGTCGGGGGTTATCTGATGGTGTACGTAGCAGTTGCCGTCCCACGAAATCACGCGCTTGCGCGTCTGACTCTGCACGTAATTCGCGAGATTCTGATCCGGCACGAACAGAATATTCTCCGAGTCGATCCGCTCGACGATCTTCGCCGCGTTCGCCGACGTGCAGCACGCGTCGGACAGCGCCTTCACGTCCGCCGTGCAGTTGACGTACGACACCACCTTCAGGTCGGGATAAATCTTGAGCAGCTCTTCCTTGCGATCGGCGAGCGCCTCGGCCGTCACGCTGTCCGCCAGCGAGCAGCCAGCCTTCAGGTCCGGCAGCAGCACTTTGCGATCGGGATTGTAGACCTTCGCGGTCTCGGCCATGAAATGCACGCCGCAAAACACGATTACATCCGCGTCGCGCACCTCGCGAGCATTGCGCGCCAGCTCCAGCGAGTCGCCGATAAAATCCGCAACCTCGAAAATCTCAGGCCGCTGATAGTTATGCGCCAGGATCACAGCCCGCCGCGTTTTTTTAAGCTCTTTGATCTCCGCGATCATGCCCGCATAGCGCAAGCAGGTCTCATCCGTATAACTATCGTTCCCAAGCACCGCCAGCTTGTCGCGCAGCGCAGAAGCGGCAGTACCAGTTTCCAAAGATTCGTTCACAACAAGAACCTCGCAACCAATGACTTTGCGTCAATCTGACACTTACTCCAGCGCAAGCATCGATGCAACCCGTCTTTCCGCACCAAAAAAAGTTCGAACAGGGACACCGTCCCGCATCTTTGTTTTTTAGTACTGGGTGCAGGGCTCAGCCCTGCCGAAGGAAGTGTGAAACCCACCGCGGGTTTCACATACAATCAAGTTCCTTCCCCTCTCGGCGCGCTACCCCTCCGACGCCAACGCGTGCAGCGCCCGCGCGCATTCCACCGGATGCGTAAACATGACCTCATGCCCACTCTTCACGAACTTGAGCGTCGGGTTCCTGAGCCGGCTGGAGAAGTGCGGATGCCAGTTGGGCGCGCCTGCCACCGGCGTCTGATCGTCTTCGCACACGATATAGCTGCTAGGAATTCCGGTGGCGAAGTAGGGCGCCATCGGCACCGCCGCGATCAGCGGTGCGACCGGCTGCGGTCCCAGCGCCGACAGCACGTATTCCTTCACGGCCGGCGCCATATCGTTGGCGAGTCCGTCGAGAAACTCATTACCCATCATTTCGATCGTGACCGATCGCTCCGGCAATGTATCCGCGCCTGCCGCGAGCGGCGACGTCGCCGGGTCGACGATCGGATACCCGTCGAGCGCCACCAGCGCAGTCACCCACACCACGCGTTTTATTCGCGACGGAATTTTAGCCGCGACCCCGGGAATCGTAAGCCCGCCCAGGCTATGCCCCGCGAGGACGACGTTCTTGAGATCGTGACGCTCGATAAACTCCGCAACGCAATCGACATAGCTATCAAGCGTAACCTTCGATCGATCCGCAAAGTTCATCCCGTGCCCCGGCAAATCAACTGCATAAGCCCGGTCTCCGAGTTTCTCCAGTTGATTGATAACCGCAGCCCAGCACCATCCGCCATGCCAAGCACCATGCACCAAAACAAAAGTCTCCGCCATTTTCTTTTCTCCTTCCGATTCCCTCGCCCTTGCTCACTTTCCGCTTGAGTCGCAGAACCCTCACCTACCGGCCGCGATGCGGCCGGCCGCCTCTCCCGTAAAAAGAACGGGCGAGGTAAGATTCGCTTCGCTCAGGACTATACAACGAGCGCATGCGGACATAGCGACCTTTGCCAGCAAACCTAACCCCTTACCCCTTCCCATGGTGGGAAGGGGAACCGGTCGCGGGAGAATGTCTCTTCCCGTAAACCCCTTCTAAGAGGGACGAAGTCCCGCATCTTATTTCTTCTTAGTACCGGGTGCAGGGGTCACCCCTGCCGAAGGAAGCGTGAAACCCACCGCGGGTTTCACATAAAATCAAGTGAGTTCCATCCTAAGACGCGACAGCCGTAACTTCCTGCCCCTCCTTAATCGTAGCCGCCGGCACGACGATCACCGTCTCGCCGCCGCTCAGTCCCTGCCGCACCTCGACGCCGTCCTGGAACTCGCGTCCCACGACCACTGCCACCAGATGAGCCGTGTCGCCGCGCACGACCCACACTGAATTCGCGGCGCCGTCGGCGACGATCGCCTTCTTCGGCACCAGCACCATCGGCGCCGCCGCCGCTTGCGTCACGATCGATTGGAAGGTGACCTTGGCGCTCATTTCTGGCTTGATAATTTTAAGATCGGGCTGCAGGATTTTGACTTCGACTTTGACCGTGCCTTTCTGCCGGTCGGCCTCAGGATAAATCTTCACCACCTGCGCCGGAAACGGAAGGTCGGGATACGCGTCCGGGATCACCGTCGCCGGCGTGCCCATCTTGACCTTCGCGATATCGCTTTCGTTGATATCGACCTCGCAGCGCAGATCGCTCAAGTCCGCCAGTTGCGCGATATCGGTGGCGCCGCCGCCCGCCTGGATTTCGCCGCCGAAATTAATCGTGTCGCCGAGCTCGCGATACTTCTGCAGCACCACGCCGTTGATTGGCGACGTGATCACGGTCTGGCTCACGGCGAACTTCGCGAAGTCGATCTCGGCGATCGCCTTGTTCAGCTGCGCCTCTGCCACTGACAGCTGATTCTCCGCGTCGTCGAGCGAGTCCTTCGATTGCACGTGCTCCTTATATAGCTCCCGCAGCCGCTCCGCGCGCGCCCGCTTCAGCACGACGTCGGCCGCCGACAGGTCGCGATCCGCATACGCCTGCCGGAGTTGCGCCTGGTAGTCGCGATCGTCGATCCGCGCCAGCAGGTCGCCGACCTTGACGCGCTGCCCTTCCTCGATAGGCTCGGCGACAATCTGCCCGAGAATTTTTGTGCCGATAACGATATACTTGTGCCGCGTGATCACGTAGCCGCTGCCGGTCAGGACGGTGCCGGCCTGTCCCGCCTGTTTGACCATGACGATCGCGGTCTGCACTTCGGGCGGACGGCCAAGCGTCCGCTGATAGACCAGGTCTCCCGCCACCCCAACGACGGCGAGAACCGCCAGCCCGATCGCCGCCGGGATAAGCCGGCTCGGTTTCTTCGGCTCGGCCGCGCGCGCAATCCTGAGCGACTCGAGCTCGCGGATATTCGGTCCTCTTGGCGTTTCGCTCGACAAGCTCACACGCTCCTCAAAGCGTCGACCACCGGCATCTTCATCGCCTGGCGCGCCGGCAGCCAGCCCCCAACCATACCCATAACGGCGGCAAAAATCAGCGCCTCGATCACTATCGCAAAGGTCACGCGGAAGCTGAATGCCAGCGTCGAAAAGGTCACGAAGTTGCCGAACGTCGTCGACAGCCCGTTAATCGGCATCGCGATAAGTATTCCGAGCACGCCCGCGCAGACCGCCAGCACCAGCGACTCGAGCAGGAACGACGTCATCACCGCGATTGGCGCGAAGCCGAGCGCGCGCAGCGTGCCGATTTCCGTGGTCCGCGACGAGACCGCCGCGTACATCGTGTTCATCGCGCCGAAGATCGCGCCCACCGCCATTATCACCGCGACGATCATCCCCAGCACCCGCATCTGGTTGGCGACCACCGCCTGGTCCTTGTAGTAGTCCGCCTCGGTCTCGGCCTGCAGATTTATTCGCGGATCGTCCGCCAGCCGCCGAATCAGCGCATCGGGATCGGCGCCGGCCGCCAGTTTCAGGCGCACGTCGGCGTAGTACGCGCCGCGCTGCGCGTCGTCCTGCACGTTATGAATATCGCCCCAGACCTCCGACTCGAACGAGCCGCCGTCGGCCGCCATGATCCCGACCACCTTCCAGTTGCCGCGCCCGAAGCGCAGGGTCGAGCCGAGCTGCATATTGGCGTAATGCCCCTGCAGGCCCTTCCCGACAATCACTTCATTGACGGAAGGATTAAACATCCGGCCTTCGACAATCTTGACCTTAGGATGGACTTTCAGCGCAATCGGCAGCACTCCGCGAACAACTATATTGTCGCGCCCGCCGCCGACGCGTTCCATCAGCGCCTGCACCGGTAATTCAGGTGAAGCGTCCACTTCGCCGTCAGCCTCGCGCCGAATCTGCGGCAGAAATTTCATCGCATCGAACTGATCGAGGTTGATCGACGAATAGGTCTCGGTGGTCGCGCCCTTGCGCAGCACGATCATGTTGTCGGGCTCGCCGGTGTCGCTGATCATGGTGCCCAGTCCCGCGACCATCGCCATCACGACCACGAACACGGCGACCACCAGTGCGATTCCGCCCGCGGTCATTCCGGTCGAGACCCGACGCACCAGCAGGCTGCGCACATTGTATTTGAGCGGTATCGCCATCTTTAGGCCACCATCCGCAGCGCGTCGACGATATTCTGGCGCGCCGCAGTGCGCGCCGGCACCCACGCGCTGACCAGTCCGATCGCAGCGGCAACGACCAGCGTCTCGACCAGGATCGACAAGGGCATCCTGATTTCGCTGAGCGGTCCGAGCACCGGGCTGCCGACCGCGAAAAGCTTGAGCACGATAAACGCCGCGCCGCATCCGAGGATTCCGCCGAGCAGTCCGATGATCAGCGACTCCGAGAGCAGCAGGCCCAAAATCGTGCCCGAGGGAAAACCGATCGAGCGCATCACCGCAATCTCGCTGCGCCGCTCGCGAATCGACATTGCGGCGGTGTTCGCGGCGACCAGCCCGATCGTCAGCACGACGATAAAGCCCAGGATCTCGGCCAGCTTGAAGAACATCCGGTAGTTGTTCATGAAGCTGCCGATAAATGCCGCTTCCGACTCGCTGCGCGTCTCCGCCGAGGAGTTGGCGAA
>JBAWCX010000325.1:0-10734 GCA_049590495.1 Binatus sp. (SeqCode) | reverse complement strand
GCTCCCAGAGCCGTCGAGATCGAGCAAGTCATAATACAGCCGGCCTTGCAGCTTGGCGACTTCATTGACGAACGTCGTGCCGTAGTCGCGCTCCGGATCGCCCATCGCGAACGCTTGCCGCGTGATTGTCCAGCTCTCGGGGCGCAGTTGCCGCGCTTGCATGAAGTACGGCAACGCGTCGGGCGCGTGACCGGTCTCGCACAGATACTCGGCCAGCCTGAAGTACGCGGCCGCCTGCGCATGCTCGCGGGTCGGCAGTTTGAGCTTGCGCTTCACCGCGTCGGGCTTCATCACGAAGCGGCTGCTGGCGCCATGCTTCGCCCAGTCTCGGAGCGCGTCGAGATATCGCGCCGAATCGAGACCGGTGATCGCGCGGAATGTGTCGAGCGCGTAGGCGACTTCGTTGGGCCGCACGATCGTTCCCGATTCATCGATCCACACGGCGGTTGGCACGTTGACCATGTTGTAGAGTTCGGCGACGACGTGCCGGGTGTCGATCAACGAAGGATGCGCCGGCTTGCCGGCCTTGATGAACGGGCCTGCCGCGGCGGCGCCGCCGGTGTCGAGCGCGACCGTGACGATCGTGAAGTTGAGGTCCTTGAGTTCTTCGTACAGCGCCTGCCACCCGGGCAGGTCAAGGGAGCATCCTCACCAGGACGCCCATGCGAGCAGGAAAACTTTCCTGCCGCGGTAGTCCGACAGGCGATGCAGTTTGCCGTCGAGGTCGGGCAACTCGAAATCAGGAGCTTCGAGCGAGCCCAGCGCATTGTCGCGCTCGGCGGCGTCGGCGCCGAAGTACCATACGCGATTCTTTGCGTCGCCGGCCCACGGCTTGCCCATCTGGTCGGCGAGTGCGGTGACGTTGAGCCAGGACGCGCCGTCACGTTTCGAGGCGAATTGGTTCTCGCGTCCCGGCGGAATCGGCACGCACAAATCGCCGCGGCAGATTCCCTCCGGCTTAAGCTCCCATCCCGCGAGCTTTTTCAGTTCCACCGCGTCGAGCCACAACGATTTCGAGTCCGCGATCGCGCGCTCGAAACGGATCGGCTGATCCTCCTGAATAATCGTAGCGGCGGCCGGTGTTGATTCATTTGTCATCGAATCTTCCTCCCCGTTCATGCCTTGAGCGTGACCCGCAGATTTTTGCCTTCGCGTTTCCGGAATCCGACCGCGACGCTCAGCCGCTCGAGGTGTTGATCGATTATCTTGCCGCCGAGACGCACGCGATGCTCGACGAAGAACTTCTTGACCTCGTCCTCGCGATCGAGCAGCGCGACCACCGCCTCGCACATCCGCGGCAGCGCGTTGTCGGGATACTTCTGAATCATCTCATCCCAATGCGCGCGCGCAAAATCCCAAGCTTCGTAGCGGCTCGCGGGATTGAGCAGCAGCGAATGCATCAGGTACGGCGCGTTTTGCGTTCGCACCTGCCCGTCGAGCGTCATCTCCATGGTCTTTTTCAGCAGTTCGCGATCGCGGAAATTCGCCAGCGCAAACAGGTAGCGTTGCTCTTCCTGCGGCGTGCGCGGCGCTTTGAACTTTCTCTTGAACTCCTCGTAACGCGCGGCGTCGCCGGAGTACGCGAGGATATTCACCAGCGGCGGCATCAGGTCGCGATCCGCGGTCTCGGGATTGTCCTCGAAACGCGCATACAGATCGCGCGCGCGCTTCTGCACTACCGGATCGTCGCCGAGCGTGCCGAGCGCGCCGATGAGCGTGCCGCGCAACTGACGCACCAGCTCACTCTCGCCGGACTTTGGCTCCCAGCCGAGACGCGCGGCGGCGGGACCGACGCTCTCGCGCACCGTTGCCGCGAGCGCGGGCCGGTCGGCATCGGACGCGACCATGTCGAGATACGCGAACGCACCAATCAACGCGCGCCATACGTTGATGTCGGTTTCGTTGGTGAACAGCCGCGCCATCTTGAGGAACTCGCTGAGCGGCCCGAGGCCAGCGACGGTCGCCGCCCACGTATCGCTCACCAGTCCGAAGCGCTCGATCGGTTGCAGCGCACTGAGGTTCTTCGTAATCGCCGCGAGCAACGGCGGCTCGTAGTGCACGCGATAGAATCCGTGGCCGCCCTCGTTCAGCAGCGCCCATTCGAGCTTGCCCGGGATATCGACGGTCGTCTCTTTGGTGGTGAGCAGCACTTTGTGCGTCGCGACGCCCTTGTCGGTCTTCGCGCGAACCATCACGGGCACATGCCAAAGCTGATCGTTGTCCTCGACGAGATAGAAGAAGCGCCGCTGCGAAAGTTTCAGTCCGCGGCCGTCGGCGGCTGGCGACGCGTCGATGATCGGGAAGCCGGGCTGGAAAATCCACGAGTCCATCATCTTGCGCACGGGCTCGCGCGACGCCGCCTCGAGCGCGTCCCACAGGTCGCCGGTCTCGGTGTTGTTGAACTGATGCTTCTTCAAGTAGAGGCGAATGCCGTCGCGAAAAACGTCGGCGCCGAGGAACTGCTCGAGCATCCGCAGCACGGCCGCGCCCTTCTCATACGTCAGGATGTCGAACATCGCGCGGCAATCCTCGGGACTGCGCACCTCGTACTCGATCGGGCGCGTGCTGCGCAGCCCGTCGATCGCCATCGCGGCCGCGCGCGAGACGCTGAAACTCTCCCATCGCTTCCACTCGGGCTTCCAAGCGTCGACCGCCAGCATTTCCATGAAGGTGGCGAACGCCTCGTTGAGCCAGATTCCGTTCCACCATCGCATCGTGACGAGATCGCCGAACCACATGTGCGCGTTTTCATGCGACACGACGTCGGCGACGCGCTCGAGCTCGGCACGCGACGCGGATTTTTCGTCGGCCAGCAGCGCGGTCTCGCGGAACGTGATCGCACCGAGATTTTCCATCGCGCCCGACGCAAAATCGGGAATCGCGATCAGATCGAGCTTGTCGCCGGGATACTTGAGGCCGTAGTAGCCGGCGAAATATTTGAGCGAGAACGCGCCGATCTGCTTTGCCCAACTGGTCAGCGACTCTTTGCCGGGAACGTGAACGATGCGCAGCGGCGTGCCCGCATCGACCGGCGCCGTCGCATCGAACTCGCCGACGATGAACGCGACGAGGTAGGTGGACATCGCGATCGTCTCCTTGAAGACGACCTCCTTCTTGCCGCCGGCCAGCTTGCGCTCGCGCTCCTGTCCGCCATTCGAAATCGCGGTCAGGCCTTCATCGACGACCAGCGTGACTTTGTAACTCGCCTTGAGCTCGGGCTCGTCCCAACACGGAAACGCGCGGCGCGCGTCGGTGGATTCGAACTGCGTCGTCGCGGCGACGTGCGTGTTGCCGGAAGCGTCCTGGTACTGGCTGCGATAAAAGCCGTGCAGCTTGTCGTTCAGGATTCCGCGAAACGCAATCTTCAGCGTCCATTCGCCCGGCGATAGTTTCCCGGCGAATCGCAGATGCGCGCGTTCCTTGGCCGCTTCCATCTCGGCTTTCGCGGCGAGCGATTTTCCGCCGCGCTCCGCTGTGACCTGGTCGATTTCCAGCTCGAGCGCGTTCAGCACGATGTCGTCGGTAGCCTCGTTGACGACGACGGCGATATTAACTTCGCCTTGAAACGTGAACGCCTTGAGATCGGGCGTCAGGCGAATCTCGTAGCGCTTGGGCGTGACGTTTTTCGGCAGGCGATAGTCCTGCGACTTATCGGCGAGGGGAGCTCCATCCTGATCGCGCATCGGGTCTCTCTTCCTTATATATGCAGATCGAGTGTGAAACGTGAAAAATGAAAAATTGCGGAGCGGCGCCCCGCAACCTTCCAGCCTAGTTCAAAGCGCGGTTGCGCGCGAGCAATTCATTCGCCGGCAAGCCGCAGCGGACGCTCCATCCACACGACGTCCCAGTAACGATCGAACTTGCGGCCGCACTCGGTGAAGACGCCGACCTCGGTGAAGCCGAACTTGCGGTGCAGCCTGATCGACGCCTCGTTGGGAAGCGTGATGCCAGCCAGCAGGCGATTGATGTCCTCGTTCTTGAGCGCGTCGAACAGCGTGCGATACAGCATCGCACCGACTCCGCGGCGGGTCGCGTCGTGCGCGCAATAGATCGTTGTCTCGGCGCTCGTGTCGTAGGCCGCTCTGTCGCGAAACAGCCCGGTGCCTGCCCAGCCGACGACAAGGCCCGCTTCTTCCGCGACGAACAGTCGATGTCGTCGCGTGCCGGAGTGCTCCTCGAACCATCGCGCGCGCTGCTCGACCGTCACCGGCTCCAGGTCGAAGGTGATCGGCGTGTTGACGACGTAGTAGTTGTAAATCTCGGTCAGGCGCGGGAGGTCGTCGCGCGCCGCGGGCCGAATTTTTACGTCCGCCATGAAGTTGTCTCCTGCACGGGAAGTTTTCGTCGATTGACAGGCAACGCCAGATGCAGAGTTGAATCAAGCGATTTTGCCCTTCGCAAGATCGGCGAACGTAATGAGCTCGATTCCATTTCGAGCGATTGCGTCGCGCACACGCGCGCTGGTGAGAATCTCGACCTCGAGCTGCGCCTCGGCCGCGGGCGGAATTCCGCCGATGTCGGCAGCGGGATGAAAATAAAGCTCCGTCGTGCCATCGCGGATACGATCGATCACGCCTACGACATAGTCCTCGCTCAAATGACCACTCTGATGAAGTCCAAACAGCGCGTCGGTCGAGGTAAGACCGCGTTCCGCCATCATGCGGCGGGTGCGGCGCGACAGCGTGCGAAAAATGATCGACTCGACGAGCTTGCGGGGCGCATTATCGCGGCGCAGCCGGATCGTCGTCATCACGCGCTCGCGCGGCAGCCTGATGCAAGGCACTTTGTATTCCACGGCGAGGTCAACCAGAATGTCGGCGAACAGCGGATGGACGTGGAAGTTCAGATGGCCGTCGATATGATTGAGGTAGCCGACCAGCTCGAGATGCTGTTCGACTTGCGCGCGCAACTCGTCGGTCATCGCGGCGCGCATCGAGCGGTCGAAAAAATATCGCATCCCCGCAGTCACGGGGCTGTCAATGAACGCGCCCGACGCGCCGACCGCGGCGCCGAGCCTCGACGCGTCAAGCACACTGCGTCCGCGGCAGACGACAGCATGCAGCCCGACATCGAACCCGGGATCGTCGCGCGCCAGTTCTGCGGCGGCGCGCGCGGCAGGCTCGGCGACCATCAGGCTCGCACTGCGCAAAATTCCGTCGCGGCGCGCGCGCATGATGCCGGCGTTGACCTCGGGCGACAAGCCGAAGTCGTCGCCGTTAACGATCAGGCGCTTCAAACCGCGCAACCGTGGTCACTGAAAAGGAACACCGGCACAATTTTGATAGCATCGCACGGTTCGCTCAAGCGCTCGCGCCGAAAAATCAAAATGAGATCACGCGATTGATTCTTCTCTTTTACGCCTTTGCACGCGAGATCGCGCCTTTCAAGCGCCGCGTGCGCAATCGCGCTCCGCTCGCTCTCGACGGCTTGCATGGCTTTCGGGCGGAGATCGGCAGCAAACAGTTTGCGGTTGTCGGGCACGGGATCGGTCATAGGCGCGCGACGGAAACCGCGCGCCGCGCGTTCGATCTGATGCCCGGGGCGGAGTTGGTAATCGGCACGGGCGTCGTCGGCGCGCTTTCGAGCGGACTGAAGCCGGGCGACCTCGTCCTCTGCGACCGCGTTCTGACGATCGATGCAAGCGGCAGGGTTGCAGAACAAATGACCGCCGTGAGCGACGCGCATCTGCGCGCGGCCGGCCGCGCGCTTGCGGCCGCAGGCATCGCGTACTCGACCGGCGCGATTTTGACATCGCATCGCGTGCTTGCGACGGGCGCCGAGAAACGCCGCGCCAAGGAAAGCACCGGTGCGATCGCCGTGGACATGGAAACCGCCGCGATAGCCGCGGAAGCCGCCGGGCGCGGACTGCCGTTCGTCGCGATACGCGCGGTGCTCGACGAAGTTGACGACGAAGTAGTCGGCGCGGAGATGGCCGACGAGGACGGCAACGTGAGCCCGCTCGCCGCGACGTCTTACCTGCTGCGCAATCCGGGCACGATGCTCATGCTGCCGCGGATGATTCGAAAGCTCTCGCGCGCGACGGCCGCAATCGCCGACGGACTTACGGCGATCGCGCACGACGGCAAGGTTCCCGCGGCGGCTAAGCGTGCTCTCGCGCCGGCGGGGCGAAAGCGCCAGCGCTGAAACCGCCGTCAATCGGCACCGCGATGCCCGTGATGAAGCCCGCCTCGTCCGACGCGAGGAACGCCGCCAGCGCGCCAACCTCTTCCGGCTTGCCGTTGCGCCCGAGCGGATGCATGTTGCCGGTGCGCTCCCAGACCAACTGCGACGCGCCGGCGGGAACGGTGTTGCAATTCTCGGCGATCGGCGTTTCGATCACGCCCGGGCAAATCGACACGCATCGAATCTTGTGACGCGCGAAGTCGAGTGCGATTCCCTTCGACATGATCACGACGCCGCCCTTCGCCGCCTGGTAGGCGCCGAGATTCGGCACGCCTTCGATACCCGCGCCGCTGGCGGTGTTGATGATCACGCCGCCGCCCTGCTTGATCATTTGCGGGATCGCATACTTGCAGCCGAAAAATACGCCTTTCAGGCACACGTCCACGACCCAGTCCCACTCTTCCTCGCTCGTGTCCACGACGCTTTTGGGCACGAAGACTCCAGCGTTGTTGAACAGGATGTCGAGACGGCCAAACGCGGCGATCGTTTCGTTGACCATGCGCTCGACTTCGGCGCCGATGCGCACGTCCACCGATATCGATTTCGCGACGCCGCCGCCCTTCTCGATCTCAGCCGCGGTATTGCTCGCCGTTTCCGCGCGCACATCGGCGACCATCAGCTTCGCGCCCTCTTGCGCGAACCGAATCGCGCTGGCGCGGCCGATTCCCGAACCCGCGCCCGTTATCAACGCAACTTTGTCCTTGAGCAGCATGCTGAGTCACCTCGCCTGCCTGGTCCCTGGCTCGACGATCGACGCTTGCCACACTTGGCGAACATTTGGAAGGGCGGCCTTACGCGGTGGCGCGACGCAACTCGTGCTTAGGAGCGCTCGTTGGCTTCCAGACGGGAAGATCGCGCTCGTAGGGAAAATCCGCGAGATGGCGTTCGATGGCGGAGGCGTCACCCCAGGATTCGTGGCGGGTGAGGATATGAATCGCGAGCACCGTGAACGGCAGATAGATAAACACCGCGGCCCACCCTATATTCGGTGCGTCGATTCGGAACAGCATCACGATTCCGAAGATCACGATCCCCGCGTAGAGCGCCGGACCCAGCAGCGCGCGCGAGCGCATGACGGGAAGCGAGCCGGCAGGCTTGGTCGCGCCTCGATTGAGCGCAGCGTCGAGCCACTGGAAAATCGCAATCGTGATCGCGGCTACGAAATACCATCCGAGATAGTTGCTGATCGGCACGCCGAAGTGCGGCCCTGGCGGGTCGTACCAGAAAATTTTGCCAAGGAACCATCTTTCGCCGAGCACGCTCAGCGGATCGACGACCATGTCCACCATCACCATGAACAGCGCCGCCATCAGCCATACGCGCGGCGCGCGTCGAATCCGCCACGTGTCGAGAATCCGAAAATCAGTACCACGCCGATACAGCGGCGAACTGAGCAGCAGCGCGACCGTGTAGCTGGCGAACGCGAGGAACGTGAACGACAGCGAATCCATGAACGGCACGCCGAACACCCAAAGCTCGCGCGCGCGCGTCGCGTCGGTATAGTGATACAACCCGAATGGGAATCCGTTGTGGACCGAAGACCACTCGCACGCCAGCGACACGGCGTAGGTCAGCACCGTAAACAGCAGCGTCGTGCGCAGACCGAAGTTCACAATCGCGATAAACAGAAAACTCGCCAGGAAGATGAACACATACGGGCGCAGCGCGATCGTGGACAACAGCAGATGCATCGCGTGGCCTATGCGGCGCTCTTCGCCGTCCCTCTGGATCTGAAAAATTCTATCGCCGACGCTATCGCCGCGTCGATCGGCCCCGGCGAATAGCCCAACTCCGCGCGCGCCTTCGCCGAGTCGAAGAACATCCGCTTGCGCGCCATCCGCACCTCGGTCAGGCTGGCCCGCGGCGCGCGACGCGTGACGGTGCGCGCGAAAGCTTCAGCACCGAGCGCGTAACCAAGCGCCACCGCGTACGGAATTCTGATCTTCGGCGCAGGCAGCCCGGAAATTGCAGCGAGCCGCTCGAGAAATTCCTTGAGCGTGAGATTGTCGCCCCCGAGAATATATTTCTCGCCGATTCGGCCGCGCTCCGCCGCCAGCAGATGGCCGCGCGCGACATCCTCGACATCGACGATATTCAACCCCGTTTCCACGTACGCGGGCATCCGCCGACTCAGAAAGTCCACGATGATTCTGCCGGTCGGCGTCGGCTTGAAGTCGAGCGCACCGATCGGCGTCGACGGATTCACGATCACCACTGGCGCACCTGCGCGCGCGGCTTCCAGCGCCGCCTGCTCCGCAAGGTACTTCGATCGCTTGTAGTGCCCCGGCATGTCGGCGAGCGACGACGGCGTGTCCTCGCGTCCCGCTCCGTCGTGCGGAATTCCAAGCGCCCCCACCGTGCTGGTGTGAACGATTCGCGAAACACCGGCGCTGACGGCGGCCCGGATAACATACTGCGTGCCGGTGACGTTGGTCGCGTACATCGGCGCCGAATCTGTAAGCCACAGCCGGTAGTCGGCGGCAACGTGATAGACCTCGTCGCATCCCTTCACGGCGCGTTCGACGGAATCGAAGTAACGGAGATCGCCGCGCACGATCTCGACCGGCAGACCGGCCAGCGCACTCAGGTCCGCGTTCTCGCGCGCCAGCACTCGCACCTGGTCGCCGCGGGCAAGCAGGGCGCGCACCACGTGGCATCCCACGAATCCGTTGCCGCCCGTCACCAATGCTAACTTGGTAGTCATTCGATTCAACGAATAGCTATTCGGCGGTCCGCGCGACGACGGCAGCGGCTGCGGCCCGTCCTGAAATCACCGCGCTCTCAATCGTTGCCGGCAGCCCGGTTTGTATCCAGTCGCCGGCCAAAAAGAAGTTCGCAATCGGCGTTTTCGCCGTCGGACGCAACTCATGCGATCGAAGGTCCGGCGCCATCGTCGCGTTCTTCTCCTTCAGCACCAGCGACTTGACGACCTTGGCAGCGCGCGACGCAGGAATCATCGTATGAAGATCGTTAATAACGATATCGAGGATCTCCTGGTTGCCGCGATCGACCAGCTTCCGCGCGCCGCTGATTACGAAGCTCAGGTAGCCCGGATGCGCCTCGCCGCGCTGCGCGAATATCTGACGTTTATTGAATAGCCACTGAGTAGTGGTACCGATAAAGCCGATGAACGGTGAATTAGTCACTTCGCGATCCAGCCAGACGTGGACGCAGATGATCGGCGAGCTCGAAAGACCTGTGAAGCGCGAAAAAAATGGATCGGCAACCGCGTTCTCGGGCAGGAACCGGAGCAGCTGAGGCGCCGGGACCGCGCTGATGAAGTCCGACGCCTCGATTCGCCGCCCGTCGCGCAGCCGCACGCTTTCGACCTGGCCTCGCTCGCCAACTTCCAGCATCTCGGCGATCGAATGCGTAACCACCGCCCCGCCGGCGCGCTCGATCAACCGCTTGGCGCCCGTACAGTACAAGTCAGTCAGGCCGACGCGCGAGTAAACGAACGCCGAGTCGCGGCGGCGCGAAAAAAACGCGCGCTTCAGGACTTCGGCCAATAGCTGCGCCGACGACGATTCAGGCTCATCGTTCAGCGTCGCGATCGACAGGGGGTACCAGAAGCATCGGCGGGCGTGTTCCGACTGCCCGAGGCGATCCATCAGTTGCGCAACGGTCATAGTGCGTAGTTCGCCGCCGCCAAACCGTCTCATCGCGAGCATGCGAAGGCCGCCGCGCATAACGCCGATCCGCTCCGCGAGACTGAGATGCCGGTAGCCCAGCAACGCCGCTGTCATGTGCAGCGGTCCTGGCAGCCGCGCCGTCTTCAAGGTCGCGCTTTGTCCGGGACCCGCGAGCATCTCGATTTCCAAATCCTCGTGAAACACCAACTGGTCGTAGGCGCCAATCCGCTTGAGGAGGTCGAGCGTCTCGCCGTAGCAGCCCATCAGGACGTGCTGTCCGTTGTCGACGAAATCGCCGGTGTCCGGATCGGCGAACGAATACGCGCGCCCGCCGAGCGCCGGCTTTCCCTCGAGCACCGTGACCCGCACGCCGCGCTCTGCCAGCGCGACCGCCGCGCTGAGCCCGGCGAACCCGGCGCCGATCACGACTGCGTCTTTCATTGCGGTCGCCATTTATCCGCGCAGCGCGCCAATGCGGCCGACAGCCCACGCGCGGCCAACCAGGTAAAGCTTGTGCGGCGCGGAGAGGCTGTGGCGGCGGTCGAGCACGCGATAGTTCGACTTGATGATTCGTTCGAGCAGCGCGGCGTAAATGAGGCGCATCGCTTCCGCGGTCAGCAGCGTCGCGCGATCTTCTGCCGCGAGTTCGCTCTGCGCCAGCGCGTAAAGTTCCCGCGCGCGCCGGGCCTCGAAGTCCATCAGGCCGACGAAGTTCGGCGTGTACACGCCGCCGAGAATTTCTTCCTCGCTCACGTTGAAGCGCGCGAGGTCTTCCAGAGGCAGATAAATCCGGCCGCGCTCGGCGTCCTCGCGCACGTCGCGCAGAATATTCGTCAGCTGAAGCGCCAGCCCGAGGTTTTCGGCGTAGAGCTTCGCCGACGGATTGCGGTAGCCGAAAATCTCGATGCAGATGAGGCCG
>JBAWCX010000324.1:0-18813 GCA_049590495.1 Binatus sp. (SeqCode) | reverse complement strand
ATGCACCGACGAGGGGTTGCCGCCGCCATCGGCCAGCAGGCGCGAGATCGCGGCGCCAGCCTCTGCGCGAAGCGGTGCGCCCGCGTTATGATCTAGATAAATAGGCATGGACGGTTTGGTTCGCCACCAGGGCGGCGATTAGTTTATCTTACACCGGCAGGCGGACAAAGTGACACAGACAGCATCGAGCGCGAGCATAATCGTGGTCGGCGCGGGCGTCGTCGGATGCTCGCTAGCGTTCCATCTTGCGCGGGCAGGCGCGCGCGTGCGGGTGTTCGACAAAGGCGGAATTTGCGCCGGAATGTCGGCGCGGTCGGGCGCGCTGGTCCGGATGCATTACACGTTCGCGCCCGATGCCGAGCTGGCCTGGAAAAGCCTTCCCTACTTTCGCAACTGGAGCGACATCGTCGGCGGACGATGCGGTTTCGTCGAGACTGGTTTCGCGGTCTTGGTTGACGAGCGCAACGCGGCGCGACTGCGAGCGAATGTCGCGATGCTCCAGCGCGTCGGCGTCGATACTGAAATCGTGACCGCCGCCGAGTTGCATAAGCTCGAGCCTCACGCGTTCGTCGACGATGTGGCGCTCGCCGCGGTCGAACCGCACAGTGGATACGCCGACCCGGTCGCGACGACCGAGTCGCTGGCATCCGCCGCGAAGCGTCACGGCGCGCAGTTCTCGACGAATACACTCGTCGCGAGCATTGTGAATCGCGACGGACGAGCCGCAGGAGTGTTGGACGGCGCCGGGCGTATCCACGAGGCCGACGCGGTCTGCCTCGTGGCCGGACCGTGGACTGACGCGCTACTCGAGCCGCTGGGCGTGAGAATCGGCATCAAGAACGAGCGCGCGCAGATCGCATTCTTCAAGCGACCGCCCGCGATCGCGCATTGCGTCTACATTGATACGATCGCCGGCAGCTACTTTCGGCCGCATGGCGACGACTTGACGCTGGCCGGGTTGGGTGGATGGAAGCCCGAGGCGGAAGCGAACCCCGACGAGTTTCGCGAGAGCAACGACGACGACTTCGTCGCGGCGGTGCGCAAACGGCTGGCGAAGAGGATACCCGCGATGGCCGACGCGCCGCACTCGCGCGGCCACGCCGGAATTTACGACGTCAGCCCGGACGCGCGGGCCGTGATGGGCGCGGTGCCGGGAGTCGCGGGGCTCTTCGTCGCGGCGGGCTTCAGCGGGACGGGATTCAAAACCGCGCCGGCGGTTGGCGCGTCGATGGCCGAGTTGATTCTGACCGGTGCGAGCACGACGGTAGATCTGACGCCGTTCGGCTTCGAGCGAATCCTGAGCGGCCGGATGATCGAGAGTCCAAATGAATACGAGATGGGCGCGGGCTTCGGACACAAGCTGTGATGCCGCCAAAAAATGCGGCGACATTAAATCCGCCGTTTGTTACGATCGATAGGCCAACGAACTCAAGCAAGGAGACAATGCTATGCCTACTATCACAACCAAAGACGGCGTTGAGATCTTCTACAAGGACTGGGGCAAGGGTCAGCCCATCGTGTTCAGCCACGGCTGGCCGCTTTCGGCCGATGATTGGGACGCGCAAATGATGTTCTTCCTGAATCACGGCTATCGCGTCATAGCCCATGACCGCCGCGGCCATGGGCGCTCGACCCAGACCGCCGATGGCCATGATATGGACCATTATGCCGACGACTTGGCGGCTCTGAGAGCGCATCTCAACCTAAACAACGTGATCCATGTCGGCCATTCAACCGGCGGCGGCGAGGTGGCGCACTACCTGGGGCGGCATGGTGAAAGCGGAGTGGTCAAGGCAGCGCTGATCAGCGCGGTGCCGCCGCTCATGGTGAAGACGGCGGCCAATCCGCTCGGCCTTCCCAAGCAGGCGTTCGATGACCTGCAGGCACAACTGGCTGCCAATCGTTCGCAATTCTATCGCGACGTGCCGGCGGGGCCTTTCTACGGCTACAACCGGCCGGGCGCGAAAGTCTCTGAGGCCGTCATCCAGAATTGGTGGCGCCAGGGCATGATGGGCGGCGCCAAGGCGCATTACGACGGCATCGTGGCTTTTTCCCAGACCGATTTCACGGAAGACCTCAAGAAGATCACCGTCCCGGTGTTGGTAATGCATAGCGAAGATGATCAGATCGTACCCTATGTCGCCGCCGGCCCGCTGTCCGCCAAGCTGCTGAAGCGCGGAACCCTGAAAACCTACAAGAGCTTCCCGCACGGCATGCCCACTACGGAAGCGGAAACGATCAATTCCGACCTGCTCGCGTTCCTCAAGGGCTGATCGAGGATTCGTTTTTCGAGCGTGAGAGAATCCTCGCCGACAAGAGCTGGTATCGCGCTAGCCCTTGTTGGCGAGGATGCGATCGGGCGTCGGCGGGTGATGCTCGCTGACTTTGTCTTCGAGGCAATCCTGGCGTTCCTCGATTTCTTCCATCCGCACGCCCATCTTGTTGAGCTTCTCGATTAGATTGCCCATCGCGCGCGCGACCGGGTCGGGCAGCTTGGCGTGATCGAGTTCCATCACGTCGTGCCGAGGGTTGTCGCCCTCGATCACCTTGCCGGGGATTCCGACGATCGTCGACCACGGCGGCGATGACGACACAACCACCGCGCCGGCTCCAATGCGGCTGCCTTCGCCGATTCGCACCGGTCCGATCACCGACGCACCTGTGCTGACCATCACGTGATCCTCGAGCGTCGGGTGCCGCTTTTCCTTCTTGAGGCTGGTGCCGCCGAGCGTAACGCCCTGGTAAAGAAGGACGTCGTCACCGATTTCCACCGTCTCGCCCATCACGATGCCCATGCCGTGATCGATGAAAAGGCGGCGGCCGATTTTCGCGCCGGGATGGATTTCGATGCCGGTGATGAAGCGCGCGATCTCACTCACGAAGCGGCCGAGAAACTTGCACTGGTGCTCCCAGAGCCAATGTGCGACGCGGTAGGCCCAGATGGCGTGGAGGCCGGGGTACAAGAGCACCACTTCGAGGGTGGAGCGCGCAGCGGGGTCGCGGTCGAAGATCGACTGGATGTCTTCCCTCATTCGGCTTAGAACACCCATGGCACGTACCTCTTCTGGCGCCCGACGCGCGTCAAGCCTTCGGAGGGGCGGCGAGATTGTTCTCCGCGGACTTGGACGACCGGGGACGAGCGCCGTTGTGCTTGCCCGCCGCCTTCGCGCGGGGCTTCACGTTATCCTTGTGCAACTTGTATTCGACCGAGTCAACCAGCGCCTGCCAGCTCGCCTCGACGACGTTGCTCGACAATCCAACCGTGCCCCATCGGCGCTTGCCGTCTGTCGATTCGATCAGCACGCGAACGCGAGCCTCGGTGCCGGCGCCGACGTCGAGCACGCGCACTTTGTAATCGACCAGCTGCATCGCCTCGAGATTTGGATAGTACGGCAGCAGCGCATGACGTAGCGCCGAATCGAGCGCGTTGACGGGGCCATTGCCGATCGCGGCGTTGCGCGTGCGCACGCCGTCGGGGCCTTCGATCACGACTACCGCTTCACTGAAGGGCGCGCGATCCTCAAGCCATATGTCGTCGAACACGCGGAAGCTGACGAAGTTGAAATGCTCCCTGGTGAGGCCGAGCGTGCGCAGCATCAGCAGCTCGAACGAAGCGTCCGCCCCGTCGAAGGTGTAGCCCGCGCCTTCGAGGCGCTTGAGCTCGTCGAGCAGCACGGCGATCTTCTCGTTCTCCGTATCGAGCTCGAGACCGAACTCCTTGGCCTTGTACACGATATTGGCGCGGCCGGAGAGCTCTGAGAGCAGCACGCGGCGATCGTTGCCGAGCAGCGCGGGATCGATGTGCTCATAGGTCGCGGTGTTGCGCTGGATTCCCGACACGTGGAGCCCGCCCTTGTGCGCGAACGCGCTGCGGCCGACGTACGGCTGGCGCGCGAACGGCGTGATGTTGGCGAGCTCGTAGACCAGCGTCGAGACCTCGCGCATCGTCTTGAGCTTCGCGGGGGGCACGCAATGGTAGCCGAGCTTGAGCTGCAAGTTGGCGACGATCGAAACCAGGTTCGCATTGCCGCATCGCTCGCCGAAACCGTTGACGGTCCCCTGCACCTGCGTCGCGCCCGCGTGCACGGCGGCAAGCGTGTTGGCGACCGCGACTTCCGAGTCGTTGTGGCAGTGAATTCCGATCGGGCAATTGACCGCAGCGCGCGCCGCCGTTACCGCCGCTTCGATTTCATGCGGGAGGCGTCCGCCGTTGGTATCGCACAGCGCGATCAGCGTGACGCCGGCCTCGTCGACCGCTTTCAGGCACGCGAGCGCGTACCCGGGATTATGAAAATAGCCGTCGAAGAAATGCTCCGCGTCGAAAATCGCTTCGTCGAAGTTCTTTTTCAAAAACGCGATGGTGTCGTTGAGAATTTCCAGATTTTCGTTGAGCGGGATTCTGAGCGCCTCGCGAACGTGCATGTCCCAGGTCTTGCCGACCACGGTCGCCACTTGAGTCCCGGTGCGCAGCAGTAATTGCAGATTGCGATCGGCCGACGCGCGCACACCCGAGCGGCGTGTCGAGCCGAACGCTGCAATCTTCGCATGGCGAATCTTGATCTTCTTGATTTCTTTGAAGAACGCCGCGTCGCGATCGTTCGATCCGGGCCATCCGCCCTCGATGTAATCGAAGCCAAGATCGTCAAGCCGTTCGGCAATCGTGACCTTGTCCTCGACCGTCAGCGAGACGTCTTCGGACTGGCATCCGTCGCGCAAAGTGGTGTCGTAAACCTGGATATGTTTGGTATCCGTCATCGGACTCAAACTGACTCCCGCGGCGCGGCGTTCGGGCCGCCGTCGCCGTTGACGAACGCGTCGTGCAGCGCACGCATCGCGAGTTCTCCGTATTTCGAATTGACCACGACCGAAACCTTGATCTCCGAGGTCGAAATCATCTCGATATTAATCCGCTCCGCCGCCAGCACCTGGAACATCGTGGCCGCGACGCCCGCATGCGTGCGCATCCCGACGCCGACCACCGAGACCTTGGCGACCTGGTCGTTATGCCGCACGCCGCCTGCGCCGATTTCCTTCGCCGTGCATTCGACGATCTCGAGCGCGCGCCCAAGGTCCTCGCGGCCGATCGTAAACGTCATGTCGGTGCGGCCGTCGGCGCTGGCGTTCTGGATGATCATGTCCACGACGATTCCCGCGTCGGCGATCGGGCTGAAAATCTTCGCGGCGAGACCCGGCAGATCCTCAACGCCGGCGATGGTTATCTTGCTTTGATTCTGGTCGAGCGTTACGCCCGAAACGAGCACGTCCTCCATCGACTGATCCTCTTGTCCGACCCATGTCCCCTCGGCTTCACCGAAGCTGGAGCGGACGACGAGCGGCACGTTATAACGGCGGGCGAGTTCCACGGACCGGGTTTGCAGGACCTTGGCGCCAAGTCCCGCCATCTCAAGCATCTCATCGTACGAGATGCGCCCGAGCTTTTTTGCCTTGGGACAGACGTTGGGATCGGCGGTATAGACACCGTCCACGTCGGTGTAGATTTCGCAGGCGTCGGCTTTGAGAGCGGCGGCCAGCGCGACCGCCGTCAGATCCGACGCGCCGCGGCCAAGCGTCGTGATATCGCCGTCGGGATTGACGCCCTGGTAGCCCGCCACGACTACGATCTGTCCGTCGTCGAGCGCGCGCATCACGCGGTCGCATTGCACGGATTTGATTCGCGCGCGGCCATGATTCGAGTCGGTCGTCAGGTTCATTTGAAAAGCGAGGAACGAAACTGTCGGATGCCCCATCGAATGGAGCCGGATTGCGAGCAGCGCGGCCGAGACCTGCTCGCCCGTCGCGACCAGCACGTCAGTCTCGCGCGCGCTCGGCGATTCACTCAACTCGGAAGCGAGCCCGAACAGCCGGTTGGTCTCGCCGGCCATCGCGGACACGACCACGACGATCCGATCGCCGGCGTCGCGCGCCCTTACGACGCGCTCGGCGACGGCCTTGATTCGGTCGATCGATCCAACTGACGTTCCACCGTATTTTTGAACAACCAATCCCACCAAAATACCCTATCAGCCCTGAAAAAATGGGGTAATCGAGTATTATGATCGGAAAATGGGCCGCAAACCAGTACCCAATTTGCCGGCGGTCAGATCAATCGTATAGCGCCTTGACTCGATCTTCGCACTCCTCGTGCAGCGTGTCGCATTCATGACTCCGGTCCTCACAGCTATGCTGGGCGGCGTCACAGGCCTGGTGCTGTCGCTCGCAAACCTCGTGGGGGACAGAGCCCTCTTTGCTGGCGTCCTCGCAATCCTGATGGGAGGCTTCGCAGCGGTCATGCTGGGATTCGCAGCGGCTGTGCCAGTCGTTCTGACACTCCTTGTGTTCCATCTCGCACTCTCGATGCGCGTGGTTCCGGAGATGTTCCCGGTAGTGGTCGGGAGGAGGCGGAGGTCCCCCCGGTCCTGGCGGAGGCGGAGGTTCTCCGTAGTCCGGCGGAGGAGGCCCAGGTTGTGCGGTGGCTTTCGCCGCAGGCCACAGCCCGAGAACCAGAAACATCGCGATCATTGCGATTACGGCCTTCGTCATATTGACCCTCTGTTTCATCCTAGCGCTGGTCGGCAGCTACCGTAACTTTTGCCCTGGGCGGCGGTTTGTATAGATATACCGTACGAATGCCGCGCAACACTCAAGCGGAGATAAGCAGATGCCTTTCATCGATACTCGCGAGTTGAAAACCATCGAGCGCCTTCCCGGCTGGAAAGGACGATACTTCGATTCGGAAAGTATGACCTTCGGGCACTATGACTTTGAGTGGGTCGTCGATCTATGAACATTCGCACCCGAACGAGGAAGTCTGGAACGTGATCGATGGGCACCTCGAAGTGACGATAGGCGGCAAGACGCAGGTGGCGGGACCGGGATGTGTGGCAATCGTGCCGCCGGACACTACTCACTTCGTGAAGGCACTCACCGATGGACGAGCGATTGTCGTGGACTATCCATTGCGTCGCGATATGAGCGGCGACAAACCCGCGCAATGAAAATCGGACGCCGCACCCGTCACGCGAAGCGGCGCAGCTTGGAAATGATCTGCGCGTGGCGCGAGTCACCGGCGCTGAATTCGATTCTGCGCAGGTTTGCGCCGGCGTAGCTGATTCGCACTGACAGGTACTCCATCTCGGCGCCGCCGCGCAGACGCTCGAACCATTCGACCGCTGCGACACCTTCGGAAAACAAGTACTCGCGAAGGCCCAGGTCGTCGAGCGTCGCCTCTTCGAGACGGTACAGATCGATATGATAGAGCGGGAAGCGCCCGTGATGCTCCTGGATCATCGTAAAGGTCGGGCTCAGGATGTCCTCTTCGCGGAGACTCAGTCCGCGCGCGAGGCCCTTGATAAAGCAGGTCTTACCCGCGCCGAGGTCGCCAATCAGGCCGAGCAGTTCTCCCCCTTCGAGAAGCGATGCCAGCCGCCGTCCCCACGATTTGGTCTCGTGCGGCGAGCAGCTCTCGATCACCATCGTGACCACGGTCGTGTTTGAGTCTGTAGCAGCATTAGCCATCGCCATTACTCAGTAGCTATTATAGCTCAACTACTCAGTTAGTGCTCCCAGCGCCGCCGGCAACTCGTCGATCAGATCGCCGGCGATATAGCCCACGCGCCCCATTCGCGCCGCCACGCGATCGGCCGCGTAGCCATGGAGGAAAACTCCCAGCGCGAGCGCGTCGAGCGGGCGCATATGCTGTCCGAGCAGCGCGCCGACGATTCCCGACAGCGCGTCGCCCATCCCGGGCGTCGACATGCCGGGATTCCCGGTCGAGTTGACGTAGACGTCGCCGTCGGGCGAGGCGATAACGGAACGCGCGCCTTTTATCAGCACGATCGCGCCGGTTCGCTCTGCTAGAGAGCGCGCCGCCGACACGCGATCATCGTTGATTTTTTCAGTGTCTACGCCTAGCAGCCGCGATGCCTCTCCTGGATGCGGCGTCAGCACGACGGGACCGAGCGCGCGCTTCAAAGTCTCGCAGCCGATTGCGGCGAGCGCGTTGAGTCCGTCCGCATCGATCAGCATCGCGCGGTCGCGCTCGGATACATCCAAAATCAGCCACTCGACGAGGCGCTTCGTATCATCTGTCACGCCAATCCCCGGTCCGACGATCAGCGCGTTCTTGCCGTCGAGCAATATCTTCAGCGTGTCGGGTGCGTGATCGCCATCAAAGTGGCCGTCGCGATCGGCGATCGGCTCCGTCATCAGCTCGGCCTGCCCTGCCGCGACGATCGGTTGTATCGACTCCGGCACCGCGGCCGTCATCAGCCCCGCGCCCACTCTGAGAGCCGCGCGCGACGCGAGCAGCGCAGCGCCGGACTTGCCGCGGCTGCCGGCTATTACCAGCGGATGCCCATACATACCCTTGTGCGAGTTCACCGGCCGCGCGCGAATCAAATGCCGCAAGTCAGCGCGCTCGAGGAATCGGCCGCGCGGCGCTATCTCGTCAATCGCGCGCGACGCGAATCCAATGTCGGCGATTCGCAGCTCGCCGCATTGCCCGGCACCGGGATATGAAACGTGGCCGAACTTCGCGAACCCGAACGTCACGGTCAGCGACGCTCGAATCGCCGCGCCCATGACCGCACCGGTGTCGGAGTTCACGCCCGACGCTATATCGACGGCGACCGCCGGCACTGCGAATGAGTTGACAATCTCGATCGCGCGGCGCGGCGCATCTTTTACTTCGGCGTTGAGACCGGTGCCCAAAATCGCGTCGATGACGGCGCTCGGACGCTTGCTGAGTGCGGTGTCCAGGCCGGATTCACCGGACGCCTCGATGACCTTGCCGCCGGACGCGCGGAACTCCGCGTAGGCGCGCGCTGCATCGCCTTTCAGGTCCGCTCCGCGGCCGAGCAGAACCGCTCGCACCGCGAAGCCGTCCTGGATCAGCCGCCGCGCCGCGACGAATCCATCACCGCCGTTGTTGCCCTTGCCCGCGACCACCAGCACGTCGGCGGCCGCGTCGGGAAACCGCTCGACGAGTGCGTCGGCAACCGCCTCACCCGCGCGCGTCATCAGCGAGTACGACGGGATTCCGTACTTTTCCTGGCTGATTCGATCAAGTTCACGGCTTTGTGTGGCGTTCAGCAAAATCATCGGCGGCTATCTCACGAAAAATATTACACCATGCGCACTACCCGTGAATGAGCGATGGCGCTCTGGTAGCCTCGGGGTCGAGATGATTCGGCTCAGCGTTAACGTCAATAAAATCGCGACCCTGCGGAATGCGCGCGGCGGAAGTATTCCCGACGTGGTAGCGGCCGCGCGCACCTGCATCGCCGCCGGATGCCACGGGATAACGGTCCATCCGCGGCCCGACGCGCGGCATATCACGTTTCAGGACGTCTTCGACCTCGCCGCGATGATGACAGTCGAGTTCAATATCGAAGGCTATCCCGGCGCGGAATTTCTTGACCTCGTGATGCGCGTGCTGCCCACTCAGGTGACGCTGGTGCCCGACCCGCCCGGCGTGCTGACCTCCAGCGCTGGATGGAACCTGACGAGCGGCGCGGCGGATTGGGTCGGCGACGTGCTCGCGAGGCTTAAGCAGGTGGGCATCCGCACCAGTCTCTTTCTTGATACTGACCCGGAGCAGATTCGACGCGCGCGAAAACTGGGCGCGGACCGAATCGAGTTGTACACGGGACCGTACGCGCATGAGTTCGGCACGCCGGAGGGCAAGGAGATTCTCGCGGCGCATCGCGAAGCTGCAAGCCTGGCGCGGAAAATCGGGCTCGGCGTCAATGCCGGCCACGATCTCGATCTCAAAAATATCCCGGCCTACGCGAAAGCGGTCAAAGGCTTGCAGGAAGTTTCAATCGGCCATGCGCTGATCTCCGACGCGCTCTACATGGGCCTGACGCGCACGGTGAAGGCGTATCTGAAAGCGCTCGGGTCGAAACCGCTGAAGGTCAAACGCAAGCTCGCGAAACGTAAGTGATCGGTCAGAGGGCGCCGGCGTACTTTTGGATGGCAGCGCCGATTTCCTGCGCTAGCGTTTTGATCTGGATGCCGTCTTCGCCTTCTACCATCACGCGCGCGAGCATCTCGGTGCCGGAATAGCGCACCAGCAGCCTGCCGGTGCCCGCCAGGCGGCGTTCGGCGTCGGCGATGATGCGTTGCACGTCGGGCATCTCGGCCATCGGCACTCGCGTTCGCACGCGCACGTTTTCCAGGACCTGCGGCACGCGGCGCATCGCGCGAAGCTCGCTGAGCGTGCGTCCACTCTCGGCCAGGTGCGCGAGCACCAGCAGCGCGCTGATCAGTCCGTCGCCGGTGGTCGAGTGATCCATGAAGATGACGTGTCCGGACTGCTCTCCGCCAAGGTTGTAAGAGTTAAGGCGCATCTCGCGCGCCACGGCGGGGTCGCCGACCTCGGTACGAATCAGCCGCACGCCGGCGTCGCGCAGTGCCACTTCGAGTCCGAAGTTGCTCATCACGGTTGCGACGACCGCGTTGCCGTGTAGCCGGCCCTCGGCGGCGAGCTTGCGCCCTAGCAGCGCCATCACGTCGTCGCCGTCGAACACTTCGCCGCGCTCGTCGATCAGCATCACGCGATCGCCGTCGCCGTCGAGCGCGATGCCGACGTTGCAGTGCTCGCGGAGCACGGTTTCGCGAATCGCGTCGAGATGGACCGCGCCGCAATTCAGATTGATGTTGGTGCCGTCGGGCTCGACCCCGATTGCAACGACTTCGGCGCCCAGCTCCTCGAGCGCCTCGGGACCGACCTTGTAGGCCGCGCCGTTGGCGCAATCGATTGCGACTTTCAGCCCGTCGAATACGACCGAGCGCGGCAGGCAGGACTTCAGGAACACCAGGTATCTGCCCAGCGCGTCGTCGATGCGCGTTGCCTTGCCGATATCGTCCGCGCGCGCGCGATGCTTCCCGATCTCGCCCTCGTCGAACACCAGCTCCTCGATTCGCCGTTCGGTCTCGTCGTCGAGTTTGAAGCCTTCACGCGAAAAAAACTTGATCCCGTTGTCTTGAAAGGGATTGTGCGAGGCCGAGATGACCACGCCCGCGTCGGCGCGCATGCTGCGCGTCAGGAACGCGATCGCCGGCGTCGGCAGCGGACCCACCAGCCACACGTCGACGCCCATCGAGCAGATTCCCGACTCGATCGCGGTCTCCAGCATGTAGCCCGACAGGCGAGTGTCCTTACCGATAAGGATTCTGCGATGACGCCCGGTAGAATTGCGGAACACATGCGCGAGCGCGCGGCCGAGCTTCAACGCGGTCTCGGAGGTAATCGGCTCCTCATTGGCGACTCCGCGGACGCCGTCGGTGCCGAACAGTTTACGATGGGTGCTCATCGGCGGTGGTTGTCAGCTTCTGATGATACATCCGGAGTCTAACCTTGTCGGGCGACTGGCGCACCAACTCCATTCCGTCGGGCACGGTCACTTGCAGCGGCAATTCGTGCGAGCCGGGTTCGAGGCCGTTCGCGTCGACGAAGGCCAGCCCCTTGGGCGCCAGGCCGGCCAGCTTGATCGCGGGCCCGCGAATCGTCAGCGTCGCCTGTTTGGGCTCGACCCGGTACTTGAAATCGCTGTCCTTCACTTCCACGTCCGAGCGAAGCTCACGGTCGGTGATCGCCTCGGCGACGTTGATTCGCGCATCGACGTGACCGGTGGACAATCCCAGCGACGGATCCGGTGGCACAATATCAACTGAACGGCTGGTATCGGCGGCAAGTCCTTTGAGGTCGAAAGGTTCGGTGTTGACCGATGTGAGCGGCGACACGTAGCGGCTCGGCCCGACGATGGTGACGCTCGGCGGCGTGATGTCCACCGATGAAATCATATAGCCGGGCGCGACCTTGTCTTCGACTGCCAGATGCACGGGCACGTCGCGGGTAACCAGGCGATCGATATCAAGCGACAACTGATCCGGCGAGATGCTCGTCACCGCGGTATTTCGTCCCACGTTGAACATGCCGGGATCAATCTTGAACTCGGATTGTCCCGCCGCAATGCTGCGCAGATCGATCTTGAGCGTCATCCGCTCGGGATCCAGCAGCGACAGCAGCGTGCGCGGGCCGGTGACCTCGATTTTCACCTGGTTCGGCGGATGGTTCACGAGCACCATCCCCTGTGGCAGCGAGGCGTAGCTGATCGGCACCGTAAGCGGCTCGACCGCGCCCTTCTCAGCCGTGTTGACGAATATCCACAGTCCGATCGCGAGACCCAGCGCGAATACGCGCAGACCGATGTCGCTGCCGTGAAGCCGCCGCCAGCTGCTGGCCGCGAAATTATATTTGAAATCGCCGAGCTTCATCGTGCGTCGTCGTCTTTTTCTTCCGCGCTCCTAACCCGGCAGCTTCCTCAGCGTGGACAGGACCTCGGCCGGTTCCAGTCCCCGGCTCAGCACGCCGCCGCGTGCAAGCGAAATCGCCCCGCTCTCCTCGGACACGACCAGCACCACCGCGTCGCTGTCCTCGCTCATTCCGATCGCCGCGCGATGCCGCGTGCCCAGCGACAAGCTCACGTTGGGATTCTGCGACAGCGGCAACAGGCACGCCGCCGCGAGTATCCGGTCACCGTTAATTATCACGGCGCCATCGTGCAGCGGAGAGCCGTTCATGAAAATCGTTTCGAGCAGTTCCGGCGAGACCTTGCCGTCGACGATTCTTCCGCTTTCGACAAACTCGCCAAGCCCATCGTCCTGCTCGATCACGACCAGCGCGCCTACTCGGCGCGCCGAGAGCCACGCCGCCGCGGTCGCTATCTCCTCCGCAGGCGTAACCGTGGCCGCGTTGCGCCCCAGGAAAGATTGCGCACCGACACGCGTCAGCGCGCGCCGAATATCTCCCTGAAAAATCACCACCAGGATCACGAACAGCGAACCAAGGAAGTTGTTGAGCAGCCAATTCAGGGTGAACAGTCCGAGCACTTGCGACGCCACGAACGCACCGCCCACAATCACCATCCCCAACACCATCTGCACCGTGCGCGTGCCGCGGATTAAGACCGCGATCCGGTAGATCACATACGCCACGATCAGGATGTCCAGCATGTCCTGCCATCGCGGCTGCGGTATCATCGGTATGTAATTATGCATGCCTGAAACGCCGATCCCTTCCTGTCATAGCCGCGGCCATTCGCACCGCGGCGACGCCCGCGCCGACGTCGTGTACGCGCACCATCGAGGCGCCGGCCGCCACTGCCAGCGCGTTCGCAGCCGCAGTGCCGAATTCCAGTTCCTGCCCGGCCGGCCCCGCGGCGGCGCCGCCCGCGATTCGCGCGACGAACGTCTTGCGCGACGCTCCTACCAGTACGGGATAGCCGAGCGCACAGAGGTCGGGCAAGGCGGCCAGCAATTTCAGATTATGCTGGGCGGTCTTGGCGAATCCTAGTCCCGGGTCGACGATGATTCGCGAGCGCGCTACTCCGGCTGAGGCGGCAAATCTCGCCCGCGCGTCCAGATACTCGACGACTTCGCGCACCACGTCGCGGTAGCTTGCGAACTCGATATGATTGGTGGGACCGCCGCGCATATGCATCAGGGCAACGGCGCACCTGCTTCGCGCCGCAAGCGGCGCCATCTCGGGATCGTGCTCGAGCGCAGTGATGTCGTTGATTATCGCCGCACCCGACTCGAGCGCGACGCGCGCAACCTCGGCCCGCCGCGTGTCGATCGAGATCGGCACGCGGAGCCGCTTGCCCAGCCGCTCGAGCACGGGGGTTACTCGCGCGAGCTCGACCTCGACCGGCACTTCGACCGCACCGACCGGACGCGACGATTCTCCGCCAACGTCAATCACGTCCGCGCCCGCCGCTTCCATCGCAAGCGCGTGCTCGACGGCGCGGTTCGCGTCGAGATATTTTCCGCCATCGGAAAACGAGTCGGGCGTCACGTTGAGCACGCCCATCACTGCGGGAAACTTGATTACGCGGCCGTCGGCCAGCTTGAGATTCGCGGGCAACGATCGCGGCGTGAGTTTGTGTCTGCCGCGATCAGTAGAAGAATTGGATTGAATTGGCGAGCGTCGCATCGCAACCGGCCCAGCTTCCCCCTCCTCCTCACACTTGCACCGATCTAATCGCGATGACGAATCCGAGCGGAGCGCCGCAAGTCAGCGCGCGCGACGACTAGACGAGAACCGGCTTCGGTGGGAGTCCGGGCACCGGGCTTTCGTCCTCCGCGCGCTTTTCCTTGCCGGTGTCCGGTCCCGGCCGCGGCGGCGGATCGTTGCGCACTGCGGCCGGCGACGGCGGCAACTCGCGCCCTTCGCGGAACGCAGTCACCATCGCCTCGACTTCGCTGCCGTCGAGCACTTCCTTCTCGAGCAGCCGCGCGGCGATCGCATGGAGCAGCGGCAGATGATCCGACAAGAGCTGACGCGCCTTCTGATACGAGTCGTCGATAATGCGACGCACCTCGCGATCGATCTCGAGCGCGGTCTGCTCCGAGTAGTCTTTATGATGCGAGATGTCGCGGCCCAGAAAGATCTGCTCTTCGCGCCGCCCGAACGTCATCGGGCCAAGCTCCTTGCTCATGCCCCATTCGCAGACCATCTTGCGCGCGAGCTCGGTCGCTTTCTCGATATCGTTGCCCGCGCCGGTCGTCATTTGCCCGAATACGAGTTCTTCCGCAGTGCGCCCGCCGAACATCACGGCCAGCCGCGTCACCAGGTAGTCGCGCGGGTACGTGTAACGATCGTCCATCGGCAGTTGCTGCGTCACGCCAAGCGCCATCCCGCGCGGGATAATCGTAACTTTGTGGACCGGATCGGCGCCGGGTTGCAGCATCGCGACCAGCGCATGGCCGCCCTCATGATATGCGATTATCTTGCGCTCCGAGCCCGACATCACCATCGAGCGCCGTTCCGCGCCCATCATGACCTTGTCCTTGGCCAGCTCGAAGTCCGACATCTCGACCTTGTCCTTGTTGCGGCGCGCCGCGAGCAGCGCGGCCTCGTTGACAAGGTTCTCCAAATCGGCGCCCGCGAAGCCCGGCGTCGATCGCGCAATCTTGCTCCCGTCGACGTCGTCGGACAGCGGCACCTTGCGCGTATGCACCTTCAAGATACCCTCGCGCCCCTTCACGTCGGGGAGCGGCACAACAACGCGCCGGTCGAAGCGGCCCGGCCGCAGCAGTGCGGGGTCGAGAACGTCGGGGCGATTGGTGGCAGCCACCAGGATCACGCCCTCGTTGGCCTCGAACCCATCCATCTCGACCAGCAACTGGTTGAGGGTCTGTTCGCGCTCATCATGACCGCCGCCAAGTCCGGCTCCGCGATGCCGTCCGACAGCGTCGATCTCGTCTATGAAGATGATGCACGGCGCATGCTTCTTGCCCTGCACGAACAGATCGCGCACGCGCGACGCCCCGACGCCGACGAACATCTCGACAAAGTCCGATCCCGAAATCGAAAAGAACGGCACACCCGCTTCGCCTGCAATCGCGCGCGCCAGCAGCGTCTTGCCGGTTCCCGGCGGCCCGACCAGCAGCACACCTTTGGGGATACGCCCGCCCAGCCGCGTGAAGCGCTTGGGGTCGCGTAAAAATTGAATTATTTCTTCGAGCTCGTCCTTCGCCTCGTCGATTCCCGCCACGTCGGCGAAGGTGACCTTGTGCGTATTCTCAGTCAGCAGCTTGGCGCGGCTCTTGCCGAACGACATCGCCTTGCCGCCGCCAATTTGCATCTGCCGCATGAAGAAAATCCACAGCGCCGCCAGCACCAGCACCGGGAACCATTGCACCAGCGCGACCATCCACCACGGATCGCCCTCGGCCGGCTTGGCCGCGATCTTGACGCCCTTTTCGCGCAGCGTCTTGACCAGGTCGGGATCGTCGGGCGCGTAGGTCTTGAAATGTTCGGCGCTGGTCGAGTCGAACTTGATCTGGTTGCCCTGAATCGTCGCCTGGCTGACCTGGCCTTTGTCGACCTGGTTCAGGAAGTCGGAAAAGATTACTTCGGGTTCTTTGGGTTGCTGCCTGCTGAAGATATTGAAGAGCAGCAGGAACATCAGTCCCAGCACTAGCCACAGCGCAATACTGCGAGAAAACTGGTTCATGCTATTAAAAAAGTATCACGCACGTTGATCAGCGCGCAATGTGGTATGTGCTAAGCGGCGATTTCGGACGCCTCTACTTTTAGTATGGTTTCGGTGGCCTTGGTGACCAGCGCGCAATCCGCGCGCACCAGGCCCGGCAGCCACGCGATTTCCCCGCCGACCGTCACTACAGGGAAGCGATGTCGCCGTGCGCGCGCGATTTTGCGATCGACAAGCACGTCGTGCACCTTGCGCGAGCCGCGCATCCCCATCGGATGCATCCGGTCGCCCTTCATATAGTTGCGCGCGAGCAGCTGGCCGTCCGCGATTTTCGCCGCATCGAACATCGCGACCGACAAACTCTCCGGCATCGAGGCGTCAGCCGCGGCAATCGTCGAAGCAGCGAACTTGAACCGCGCCTCTTCGACGAATGTGATTTCATCAGGAACAATCACAACGGAGAATCCAGCGCCGGCGTTGTCTCGCTCGGCCCGCACCTGGCTCAACTGAAACAAATTGTATTCACGCGCGGCGCGCCAGCCGCCCGGAAGATCGATCGAGTCGCTCGGGCCACGTTCCAGGATGAGCTCGCGAATCGCCTCGATATGCGCGCGCGAAATCCTGCGCAACGTTCCCACGCGCTCGGCGATAAACAGCCGAATCGCGGCTCCCTGCACCGCGCGATTCATCGCGCCGAAGCCCGACACGTCGAGAGCGCCGCCGCCGATACGTATCGCGTCCAGCTCGCGCGCCGCAATCGCCACGACCAGTTCGTCGAGCGAGCGCATCTCGTCGGCAACCTCAGCCAACCGCCCGCCAAGGCCAGGCGCATAGTCGTGCTCGAGCATCGGCAACAGGTCGGCGCGAATCCGGTTGCGCAGGATGTCGCGCGACGAATTCGACGAGTCCTCGACGAACGAAATTGCGCGCGCGTCCAGGTATTCACGAATCTCGGCGCGCGAAATCGAAAGCATCGGACGAATCACGCGTCCAGGCCCGCGCTCGGCCATCGCCGCCATCCCGGCCGCCCCAGCACCGCGCATCAGGCGCATCAAAACCGTCTCAGCCTGGTCGTCGCGATGGTGTCCCAGGGCGACAAAATCCGCCCCAACGAGATCCGCAGCGCGACTGAGGAACGCAAGACGCACCTCGCGCGCCCGCTCCTCGAGATTCGCGCCAGAGATCGACGCGCGCAGCCCCTCGGCACGCTCGACAATCAACTCGATTCCGAGCCGCGCGCACATCGCACGCACGAATTCTTCATCGCGATCAGATTCTTCACCGCGAATCCGATGGTTCAAATGCGCCGCCGAAATTTTCAACCCAAGCCGCTCACGCGACTCGACGAGCGCGCGTATAAGCGCGACAGAATCAGCACCCCCAGAAAGCCCGATCAATAAGGATGCGCCCCGCTGGACCGACGCTCGCACCAAGGCCGCCTCGATAGCGCGAACGACTCTCCTTTCAACGTCGCGAACCATTAGAGATGAGATTATTCCCGCATCGGATCTGCATCAACGCACTCCTTTCTTAACAAATCGAGCCAACGCTCTCCGTTTCGTTGTTTCAGCGGTTTACCAGCCATGTACATAAATATAACTTGACGTTGCACTGCGGTTGCCCGGTAACCGCGAGAGCGCAATTTCGCTGTTGATTTCGGGGGAACATGGCTCGGAAACACATCGCTACTATTCGTTCGCTGGCTCTTGCGGCGCTCGGCATCCTGGTTTTCTCGGTACAGACTGCGGCGGCTGAGCCTAAGCCCTGTTTGGGATTCTGCGATTCAGGCAAGTCCAAGCCGGTCGGTCTATTCGTAGGCGGGTTCAATTTCGTTTACGAATTTCAGGGCAAGGCTCTCGAGAAGAGTGGCACACCCACGCCCAACCTCGCTTTTGGTGGCACCACTCTCTTCAACCCACTGTCAATCACCTTCGATTCGCATGAGAACATGTGGATCGCATACGGCGGGACCAGCAGCGGCCCTCTGCCGGTCATAGAACTCACTCGAGCTAACCTGGCCGCGCTCAAGAAGGGCAAAGCGGTCAATCCCAAGGTCGTTATTAAGGATAAGGGGAAATCCGATGTTCCATTTATTGTTCCCCGCAGCCTCTCCTTCGACTCTGCCGGCGATCTCTGGGTTTCTGACCCGGGCAGAAATGCCATCATGGACTTCCTGCCCAAGCAGATCAAAAAAAGCGGCGCTCCGACGCCGACCACTTTTATTAGCGCAGCGGATTTCATTCCGGCAGCGATACGCTTCGATGCGTCCGACAATCTGTGGGTGGAGCAGTTTCAGGCCTCCAACCCGCAGCAAATATCGCGATTCGCGCCGGGCGATCGTGCCGCTAGTGGAACGCCAAATCCCGGGCTGATTGTGGACCTGCCCGACGGACTCGATCCCGTGGACCTTGCCTTCGATAGCTCCGGGAACCTGTGGCTAGCCGGTCCCGGCTCCACCGGAGATGCGCTCGAAATGATCTCGGCGAGCGACTTGACCGGCACCGGAGAGATTTCTCCTTCGGCTGCTGTAACTATAACTTCTTCCGCGTTCGGCGTTCTCGTCGGCTCCGGTTCATGCCTGGGTGGCATTGACTTCGACCCTTCCGGCAATCTCTGGGTATCAGTCGGTACGAACGACACTAACTGCGAGGCGGATACGCAAATCGTCGAGTTCACACCCAGCCAGTTGGGCACCGGTGGCAACCTCGTACCGTCAGTGACAATCGGGCAGAACCACAAGCAGATTAACTTGGTGCTGCCGGGTCCAATAAGGTTCGGCGCAACCGTGAAATGAAAATGGACCGCGGTGTTG
>JBAWCX010000323.1:0-5447 GCA_049590495.1 Binatus sp. (SeqCode) | reverse complement strand
TCCGCAGTTTCTATGTCTAGATAGCGCGCAATCTTGTAAGAAACGACACCCGGCTCAGCAAGTTTCTCGATCGAGTCGGCTGCTTCTCGCAAGCTTGGCCTCTGCCCGTATGCAAAGCTATGGAACGCGGACAGCACCGAGCGCATAAGGGTTTCCGCACGGGCCGAGCGATCGGAACTGGAAAGGCCAAAGCTCTGAGCTTGAACATCAAAGTGTCCGGTATCTGCAACCTGCTCAACTTCGGCCTTAAAGAACTTCTGGCCGAACACGAAGCGTTTGACTCGAACGCGCTGCCCGCCTTCAACCACGATTCTCGCGGTGCCGTCGGATTGTCGCTGCCGTTCGACGATGACGCCTAAGGTACCGACTTCATACATATCGGCGGAAGTAGGCGCGGCGACTTTCGCGTCGCGCTGAGCGACCAACAATATCGGCTTGTTAATCGCAAGAGGGAGCTTCGGATCGGTTGTGGCGTCGATCGCTCTCAGTGACTTACGTCGCCCGATGTAGATTGGATAGACCTCGTGGGGAAACGCGACTAATTCGCGCAGCGGCACCAGCGGGATGAAGCGCGAGGCGACGGCGCGCATCAGCTCGGCCCAGTTTCCGTAGCCGTACTCGATTGCGAGCCGACGCTGCGCCGCAGCCAGTTGCAGGCCCTCATCCCTGGCGAGCCGCTTGGCCTGTTTGCGGAGATTTTCCTCGGACGGATGTTCCGGCAGCCGCTGGCGCGGCACGTGCGACGTGGTCATAACAAACCCCTTCCTTATGCCCCGCGTCCGCTAACGGGCAGGAAAAGGTTTATGTGTATCGATCAAACCAGGGTGGGCTGAGCCCTCTCCGCGGACGGGCGGCCGCCTGACGGCCGAAAAAAATCCTAGTTCGCCTCCCGCCGCAACGCAAGAAAATCCGGAATCCTATTCTCCTTCGTTTGAATCCTGCCGCTGGCCTCCATATCATCTGTCGCGCATCATTGAATCACACACACTAGAAGAAAATTATGGGACTCAGAAAAGTAACTTTTTTCGATAAGGAAGGCACCACCCTCGTTCCGGTTGAGGAGGACGGGCAGGCCAAGCCCGCCGTGATGGGCGTGCGATGGGTCAATCCCGACACCTTCGAAACCATTCGCGTGCGCGGCGGTAAACGCACCGGCCCGAAAAGCGAGGTCCTGATGGAAATACCCGCGACGCTCGACATCAGCGCGTTCGCAATCGAGGACTTACCGGCGCCCAAGGTCAAGGAAGAACTCAAGGAAATCGAAAAGCCCGCCCCCGCGGCGAAGAAATCATGACACAGGCCCCCGGCGCGCTCGCGGGCCTGCGCGTTCTCGATCTCACCGGACATCGCGCACAACTTTGCGCGCGACTCCTGGCCGACATGGGCGCCGACGTTATCAAGATCGAGCCGCCGGCCGGTGACGACGCGCGCCGCATCGGCCCATTCCTCGACGACATCCCGCATCGCGACCGCAGCCTGTTTTTCTGGTTCTACAATCTCAACAAGCGCTCGCTGACGCTTGATCTCAAACATTCCCGCGGCGCCGACATCTTCCTTCAACTCGCTCGCAGCGCCGACGTCGTCATCGAGAGCTTCTCGCCCGGCATGCTCGACCATCTCGGCCTTGGCTGGGACGTTCTCCATCGCGAGAACCCCGCCCTCGTGCTCTGTTCGATTGCGCCGTTCGGCCAGACCGGCCCGTATCGCGACTACATCGCGGACGACACCGTGCTGAGCGCGCTCGGCGGGATGCTCTACGTCAACGGTTTCCCGGGTCACGCTCCGGTTCGTCCGCTCGGTCTGCAGGCCTATCACTCGTCGGCGTACTTCGGCGCGATCGCCGTGATGCTCGCATTGCTCGCTCGCGACACCACCGCCGAGGGCAATTGGATCGATCTCAGCATGCAGGAGGCGACCGCGGCTGCCGTCGAGCACGTCGCCGCTGGATACTTCGAGCGCAACGAGGCCGAGCCGCGCCGCGGCACTCTGCATTGGAGCCGTTTCTTTCGCGTCGGCAAATGCCGCGACGGCTACATCATGCATTGCACGCTCGGCGACTGGACCTCGCTCATCGAATGGGTCAAGTCCGACGGCAAGGCCGCGGACCTCGACGCGCCCGACTACCATCAACCGATGTATCGCTACCTGACGGCCGAGCATCTCTTCGACGTGCTCGACGACTGGGTCAAGGATTATCCGCGCGACGAGCTGCTCGAACGCGCGCAGCTTCTACGCCAGCCGTACGCGACCGTGCGCCCGCCCGAGGCGCTGTTCGACGACGACCAGCTTGCCGAGCGCGGCTACTTCGTCGAGGTCGAGCATCCGGAGCTCGGGCGCAAATTCCGCTATCCGGGCGCGCCGTATCTTTTCAACGGCACGCCGTGGCGCGTGACGCGGCGGCCGCCGCTGGTGGGCGAGCATTCCGGCGAAATTCTGCGCGACGAGCTCGCGATGGCTCCTGAAGCGCTCGCAGTCCTCGCCGCCGAAGGAGTGATCTGACCATGTCCGCGATGCCGCTCGACGGCGTGCGCATCCTAGACTTCACCTGGGTCGTCGCCGGGCCGGTCGCGACGCGCATTCTCGGCGACCACGGCGCGCAGGTCGTCAAGGTCGAGCGCAAGCATCCGCCGCCGCTCGGCAATCGCAAGCTCGGCCTGCAATGCGACCTGAATCGCAGCAAACTCTCGGTCGCGCTCAACATGCAGCATCCGCGCGGCGTCGAACTCGCGCGCCGCCTCGCCGCGATGAGCGACATCGTGATGGACAATTTTTCTGCGCGCGTGATGCGCACCTGGGGGATGGATTACGAAAGCCTCACGGCGGTGAAGCCCGACATCATCTGCATCAGCATGTCGGGCCTCGGACACACCGGCCCGCGCGCGAGCTACGTCAGCTACGGTCCCACCCTGCAAGCGCTCACGGGATACACTCAGTTGATGGCGGAACCCGACGGCACGCCCGCAGGATACGGCTATTCGTACGCGGACATGGTCGGGGGATACTCCGGCACGCTCGCGGCGCTGGTCGCGCTGTGGCATCGCCGCCGCACGGGCCGCGGGCAGTTCGTTGATCTCTCGCAGTTCGAGGCCGTCGCCAGCGTGATCGGCCCCGCACTGCTGGATATCTCGGTAAACGGCCGCACGCAGCCCGCGCCCGGTTACAAGTCGCAGGAAGGTCCAGCCGCACCGCACGGCGTTTACAAATGCCGCCCGCTCGACGGCGACGACGATCGATGGGTCGCCATCAGCGTCGGCACAGGGCCCGAATGGCGCCGATTCGTCACCGCCATCGGCTCTCCCGATTGGACAAGCGATCCAAAGTTCCGCACGCTCTACATGCGGATGCAAAACAGCGCCGAGCTCGACGCCAACGTCTCGCGATGGACCGCGCAACACAGCGCCGAAGATGCGATGGCGATCCTGCAACGCGCCGGCATCGCGGCCGGCGTCGTGGAAAACGGCGTCGACCTATGCGCGCGTGATCCCCAACTCAAAGAGCGCGGCTTCTGGCCCGAGGTGTCAACCAAAAAAGGCCCGCCAACCCACGTCACAGGAATCCCGTTCAAGCTCTCCAACGGCTCAGGCGAGGTTCGAAGGATCGCCCCCGAAGTCGGCGAAGATTTCGACTACGTTCTAGGCGAGCTGCTCGGCCTCGGCAAAGCAGATCGCGACGACCTGGTAGCATCCGGCGCCGTCTGGCCGTGACGCCGCTTTAGCACGTGCGGGCACTACGGGCCGGCGGGGCCGATCGCGATTCCTTGCGGGGAATTAAGCCCCGTGAAAGGACCGCTGATGGCGGCGGTCGGCGCGATATCGCCGTGACTGCCGGCTGCGAAGATCTCAATAGGAGCGGCGGCAGTGTCTATTTCACCAAAGCACCCATCGAAAATTCCGGTGCCGTTGTTCAACACATAAATGTTCCCGTTTGAATCGACCGTGATTCCGTAGGGAAGCGAGATTCCGGTGCTCTTACCTTTGATCGTGGCGATGGGCATAACGTCGCCTTTGCTGCCGGGGGCATAGACGTTAACGCTGCCGGGGCCATTGGTAGAACAACAGCCCTTCACGCATTTCGCAGGCCCCTCGTCCGTCACATAGATTTGTCCGCTCTCGTCCACAGCAACTGCGGAAGGGGAACCAAGCTGTGTCTTGGGACCGCTGATGACCGCGCTGGCCTTGGCATTACCATCGCTGCCGGCTGGATAGACAGCGACGCTGGGGCTGCTGATTTTGTGGCAGGATCGCCGATGACATTTCACGACGGCGAGATTCGTCACATAGAGGTCGCCGTGAGGGCTCAATCCCATGCCGGTCGGAACGTTCTTTCCGCTGGTGTCGATATTGATCGTGGCGTTCGGCGTCACATCGCCAGCGGTACCCGCCGGATACACCGTGACAGCATTGTCGCGATTCAATACAAAGATATTGCCGGCGAAATCCACTGCAATTCCCAAGGGATAATTGAGTCCCGTGTTGTCTCCGGCAATAGTGGCGCCAGGCGTATCGGTGGCATAGCTGCCGGCGGAATAGATATCGACGCTGCCGCCGCCCGACTCGTTAGCCACGTAGATGTTCCCGGCGGAATCCACGGCAACACGAGACGCCGAAGGGAGTCCCGCGAAACTGCTGGTGATCGTGGTGGCCGGTACCGCATCGCCGGTGCTACCTGCCGCATAGATAGTTACGCTGCCGCCGCCGGTTGGCCCGCCGCCGCTGTTAGATACGTAAAGTCTCCCGCCGGCGTCCACCACTATGCCATTGGGTCCGGCGAGTCCCGTATCGGCCCCGATGATGCTCGTGAGTGGGGACACGTCGCCGTTGCTCCCCGCCGCGTAAGCATTAACACCATCGCCACCACCATTTACGTAACCTTCCGTGTACAGGTTCCCGCTCGAATCCAGCGCTATGCCCTGTGGATAGTAGAGACCTGTGTCATTGCCGGTGATGGTCCTGATTGGAGCGACATTACCTGTGCTGCCCGCCGAATAGACCGTAATGCTCGCCTCAAGCGTAACGGTGACCGTACCGAAAGAAAACTGACCTTCGCCGTTGCTCACGTAGATATTGCCCTCGGAATCCAGCGCAATACCAAGTGGATTGAACAGTCCTGTCGCGGCGCCGAAGATCGTAGCAGTTGGGGCGACGTTTCCGTTGCTGCCGGCAGAGTAAACGGTAATGACGCCCGGCGCGTAAGTATCGCCCGGACCGATCGGGCCACCCACTGCGTTCGCGACACAGATGTCTCCCCTGGCGTCCACTGCGATACCGATCGGAAAATCAAGGAAGGTATTGGAGCCGGCGATGTCGGCAACAGGAGCCTCGTTGAGAATTCCGGTGTTGGTCGCCAGCGGCGGATAGACCGTGATGTTGAAGGAAAATCCGCCGTTGAGCACGTAGATCTTACCGCTCGCATCCAATGCGATCCCGTTTGGATTGGAGAGCATGGTG
>JBAWCX010000322.1:0-1557 GCA_049590495.1 Binatus sp. (SeqCode) | reverse complement strand
TGTCGTTCAGCCGGCTCCGGTCGTAGTCGCTCGGCCGGCTCCGGTAATAATCTCTCCGCCGACCACGGTGAGAACCACTGAGGAAAAGCGCTCATCGGATTCGACCGATACGGCCAACAACGGGACTGAGGAAAGTTCGAGCGCGTATCACAGCGAGACTTCGACTGTGACTCCGATGACGACGATTCCCGCGGCTCCGGAAGACAGCCAGACCACCACGACCTATCAGAAGAAGACCTACCAGGAAACTAACTAGCCTTAGCAGGCGACGGCACGGGGAGACGTCATGAGTCTCCCCGTGCCACGGTCATTAAGATTTTCCCTTAGCCCGTCCATTCCTTTTCAAATGCACGTGGCCGTCCGCTGGGCGGACGAGCCGAAGCAATCGGATTGCCGTCCGCACCCATTGCCGGGCGGCGCGAGTCGGACTATCAAGCAGTTGTCCCGTTCGCGCAGATATCAGCATGCCAGCAAATCGGCTGAGGAAGAGCCTCACTACCACAATCGCGGTACCGGCCATCCTGATGGCGCTGGCGACCATCGCTCTGTTGTGGGAATTGCACGGTCAGATGTCCGAAACGCGCTGGGTCGAGCACACCGACCGAGCGATGCTGCTGGCTGAAACGGGAAAGTCTGAGTTCCTGGAGGCGCAGAGCGCGCTGAGAAGTTTCCTGATTACCTCAGATCCGGCCGACCGGGATCCGCTGCAGGAGCATTGGACCGAAAGCCAGCGAATCATCAAGCAGCTTGCCGCACTGGTTGCCGATAATCCCAGCCAGGAACAGCGGCTGATAACTTTGAACGGCCTCGAGAATCAGTGGCTCGACGCCGCCCGCGGCGCGGACTCGAACTATGCAGACGCCGGGAAACGCGATGTCGCCCGCCGCTCGGCCGCGATCGGAAGCGATGTCGTGGCCCAGTTCGATGCGGTGTCGGCGGATGAACGGGAGTTGTGGACGGGCAGGGACACGCGGCGGAATTTGCAATATCGCGTCGCGATGTGGGGCATCCCGCTGGCAGCGTTGATTCTGGTAGTCGGCCTGACGTGGGTGGCATGGACAGAAATTCGAAGAGCGAGCGACAGATACGCCGATGCGCTTAAGGACGCGGAAGAAGCAAATCGGGCGAAGACAAATTTTCTGGCCGTGGTCTCCCATGAGTTGCGCAATCCGCTCAACTCGATCCTGCTCTGGTGCAACGCGCTGTTGACCAGCGGCACACTCGAAGGCAAAACCAGCCAGGGTGTGAATGCAATCTCGCGCGCCGCCAAGGCGCAGGCTCAGCTCATCGAAGATCTGCTGGACGTCTCCAGAGTCGAGACCGGCCAGATGCGCCTCGACGTGCACGTGGTCAATCTTGCCGAAGTCGTGAAGGCGGCAGTTGAGAGCATGACTCCCGCGGCCGAGGCGAAATCGATCGCGGTTCAAATGGTGATCGATCCGCGCACCAGCGTGATGATGGGCGATTCACAACGCCTTCAGCAAGCGGTGTGGAACCTGATGTCGAACGCAATCAAGTTCACGCCCAGCGGAGGCAAGGTGCAGGTGCGCCTCGAGC
>JBAWCX010000321.1:0-15012 GCA_049590495.1 Binatus sp. (SeqCode) | reverse complement strand
TCCACGCCTTTCATCCCTCCGCCTTCAACCCTCCAGGCTGAAGGCTATCTCGTGCTGGAGTTTTACTCCGGCGCGACCGGCCTATCCGGCCGCTTCACTGAGGGATTTTCTCTCCGGCGCTTACACTCCCACCAGTCTCTCTGCAGGCAAGGTTGATTTAGTCGGTTCCCGACGCCAGCGGTAAAGCACCACCAAGACAACGAGGAATGAAGCCGCGTTGATGAGGAAGGCGGAGCCAGCGCCAATAGCCGCGACTAAGACGCCTCCCAATGCGGGCCCGATCGCTCGCGCCAAATTGAACTGAATACCGTTTAGAGCGATCGACGCCGTCAGCTCATCGCGCGGCACTTGTTCCGGCAAGCTCGCCTGCCAAGCCGGACCATTAAGGGCCGCGCCGATGCCGACTACGAAGGTTAGAAACAGCAACACCCAGGGCGTCATTGCGCCTTCGACAGTTAGCCAACCCAACAACGCAACGGCGGCAAACATCCAGCCCTGAGCGAAGAGCAGGAGTCGCCGCCTATCGACCAGATCAGCCAGAGCGCCGGCCGGGATAATAAGTAAAAAGACCGGAAGTCCGGAGAGCGTCTGGACGAGTCCGACCATTATGGGGTTGGGCGCGAGTGATGTCATCAGCCACGCCGCAGCTACGTTCTGTATCCAGGTACCTATGTTCGATGTGAAAGCAGCTAGAAACAGGCCCAAAAAGGCTGTTTGACGCAGCGGACTCCAGAGGGAGACGTCTGCAGTGTCGGAGAACCGACGTTCCGATCTCGGCCCGCCAAATGTTGCCAGATAGGCCATGCTTCACAGTTTCTACTTCAGGGCAGCACCTCTAGGTCGCAACCGCCTTTGGAAGAAGCCATCGCCGGGCGACAAATTTATCTGTTGACCAGCGAGTGAATCTCGGCGATATAGCCCCCCGGAAATTGCACCATGGTGGCATTCCGATTGTCGGATTTGTAAGGACTGACTATGACCGATACGCCAGCTGCTTTAGCCTTGGAGAGGGTATCCGAGAGGTTAGCAACTTCGTATCCGGTCATCTCTCGTCCATATGGATACGGTAGATGGCCATCCGTGACGAGCACGGTCATCTGGCCAAACTTCGATTGGATCCGAATTCTTCGATAAGTATCAGCTGGGCGTCCGATTTCGACGCCAGGCGCATTCGCATCATCTGAAATAACCTCGCCGTGAGAGAAGGCACGAAAGCTGCGCACAAAAGCGCCCACTGCATATGAGGAGACGTAAACACGATTTTCCGGGATGCTCTGGAGCGGCTCATACGATGGTGCGGTGGTATGCCAGTAAAGTTGTGTGTTGACCCCGCCCGGCCATTGAATGATCGCATCTAGCCCGATCGGATCGTTGAACCGACTGACGAGGATATCCGCGCCCGTCGCGCGCGCAGCCCGGAGGGCCGAATCCATGTCGGTCACAAGATAACCCGTCCGCTCTGAGCCAAATGGATAGGGGATCGGCGTCTCGAAACCAAAAACGGATATGGTTCCCACTGGCGTGAGTACCAATTGGGACATCGTCTTGCTCGGAGTAGGGGTTACAGTGAAGACGCCTTTCTTTGAAGTCGTGCCGCCGAAAGTGGCAACAAGGCTAGCGACGAAAGTGTCGAATTCACCTGGCGCCACATAAACGTGGGTCGTGTCGTATTGAGGACCCACAGCTACGTCTGAAGTAGCTTTCGCTGTCTCGGCAAATACTGGTGCAGGAAAGGAAAAAGGACCAACATATCCGAAAACGAGAAGAACAGTCACAGCCGCTATAAAGGCTCTGGTTATTCGCATCGAGGCGTTCCTTCTAGAAGAGGTATTGAATTGACGTTGTCACAAAGTCCACATCCTTTCCGACCGGCGACGTATTCTTGAGATAGCCGCCCACGAAAAAGTGTAAGTAGTTAATTTGAAAGTGAATGTGAGTATCCAGCTGCCAATCGAATGTTACCTGGGCCTGGCTGCCTTCGTAGGTATCCTTTGTCGTCCCAACCGGGCGTAACAGATTTGAACCGAGTCCGTAGATTCCATCACTAGTGCTTTGGCGCCAGAACCAGCCCCATTCGCCATTGAGCGCAATGCTTTCGCCCCAGTGGAGCGTGAGATTTGGATGAACCCCCATCTCGTTCAGCGGCCCGTTAAGAATCGCCTGGTTGAAATAGAATCCAGTGGGAAATAATGGACTAAAAGTCTGAAGGTTTGGGCCATTTTTGTCGTGGTCGCCACTCGTGATACCCGCGCGTAGCCCGAGTCGAGGCTGAAGCGGAACGGGCTCTAGCGTATAACCGGTGTCCGTGACTGCATTCCACGCCAGGATGTAACCGTGGCCAAATGTTCCAGTCTGACCGACGAATTCTGAGTTGGAGTCCCACGCTCCGCGGACTCCCCAAAGGCGGGTGCCAACGGTGTGCCGAGACTCAGTGCCCGTCTCCTGCGCGTAGGTGGCCGATTTGTTGTGAATCCCCAAATAGTAGAGGTCGATGTTGCCTCCATCTATGAATGAAAGCGGCCGCACGGCATAGATTCCCCAAAACCAGGTGGGCAGATGCGTCTGGTCGTCGAAAACCCCAGGATTGGTTTCGACTGGCTTGGTCGCGAAGGCATCGACGCGCCACGGCGCCACATTCAAAATAGCTTTCACTCCATCAAACGGCAGGGGCACGTTGGGTCCGTAGCGATTGGATATCAAACGCTGAGATCCATAGATCAACCATTGGCGACCGACACGAAGTGTTAACGAAGTGTCGGAACCGAACGGATGCAGTTTTAGATCGACAAAGAACTGCGTGAAGTCGAGCTGATCCTGATCGATTGGTGGACGCGGTCCGCCGACCCTATCGTTTTCCCAATCGCTCATCAATTCAGAGAAAATCCGTACGTTTTCTCCCAGGTGGAGATCGCCAATGAGGAAATAGCGCTGCAACAGGTATCCGCCGCGACTCTGGGGTTGCTGTCCCCAAAGAGGATTGTTAAAGCGCTCATAGCGTTCGCGGATTTCACCGCCGAGAGAAAGATACCAGTCCCCTCGCGCGTTGAGTGGTATGTATTTGAGGGGATCCCAGAAATCTTTACGACATGTGGGATCGTGCAGGTAACTGAAATCGTCATCGTATCGGACAATTGAATACTTTGGCCCCGAAGGACAGGATGAGGCCGCCTGACTCCGGGCGACATTTGAGAGCACTAGAACAGCAGCAGCGGCAGCAAAAACCAATTGCCACGATCGAGAGGGACGTTGACCTTGTTGGGTGTATGCAGAGTGCACCGAATTTTCTGTCACGCGATCGCGCCGAACTCGGTGAACCGCAGCGCTGTCATCGCTCAGTGCTCCGCACCTTTCGATAGTGCCTGAGACGCGGACAGCCCACTCGGTCCGCCACAATCACGAGCGTGTCGAGCTGGCGAGGCCATCCACCGATCGACAGCGATGTAGCCGACGGTCATCGCCATCACGAGCAGAGCGCCAAGAATCAACGGCGGTGCCGGCGACGGGATTCCAAATGCGCGGCAGGAAAACCCCAAAGCGAAGGCCAGTACGATGCCGATCATCGATTTCACGGTGTATCCAATTGCACCAGCGTTTTCCCCGGCGCTAGTATACGGTCTGCAGTAACGAAGCCAACAGTCATTGCGAGCAGGAGGCACGCTCCAATCAAACGCGGCGGCGCTGGCGATGGAATATCGAAGAACCGGCATCCAGCACCGATGACCAGGCCAAGAACTAGTCCGATGATAGCGGCAGCCATAGTCCTGCTCTCCTTAGAACGCGAAACAATCGCAACCGAAATCCCATAAGTGCCACGGATGACAAATGTGAGAACGCGATTGGCTGACGGCTTTTACCGAATCTAGATTCGCTCCCCCGTTTGCGGATGGAGCCCGGCAGTAGCCGCCGTACTGCTTGACCGGCGACCAGTCGGGGCTCACCGGCAACGCCGGGGGCGCGAGCTTTGCGAATGGTTCATTTGCATAAACTATCTTGCCGCCCACTATCGTCAGCACGGATTCCAGACGCTTGATCTCATCCTCTGGAATCGAAAAGTAGTCGGCGGAGAGCACGCTGAGGTCGGCTAATTGGCCCGGCAGGATCGAACCCTTCTTGCCGTCCTCTGAGGAGAACCAACTGCTACCTACCGTGTAGAGACGGAGCGCCTCCATCCGTTCGAGACGGTTGTCCTCTTGGTAGAGCGAGGTTCCGCCGATGGTCTTGCCGGTGATGAGCCAATACAACGAAAGGAATGGGTTGTAGCTTGAGACTCGAGTCGCGTCTGTGCCCGCACCGACCGGTACGCCTAACTCAAGCATCCTCCTGATCGGCGGAGTGCGCCGCGCCTGCTTGGCGCCGTAGCGATCGACGAAATACTCGCCCTGAAATGCCATCCGGTCTTGAACGGCGATACCGCCGCCGAGTGCTTTGACGCGTTCGATGTTGCGATCGGAGATCGTCTCGCAATGGTCGAAGAACCAGTGAAGACCGTCAAATGGGATCTCGCGATTCACTTGTTCATATACGTTGAGAGCTCGCGTGATGGTCTCCTCGTAGGTCGTATGCAGCCGGAACGGCCAGCGATTCTCGGCGAGGTGTCGAACCACCGATTTTAGTTCCGCTTCCATCGAGTCAGGCATTTCGGGGCGCGGCTCGAGGATATCCTCGAAATCCGCCGCCGAATAGACCAGCATCTCGCCCGCACCGTTCACGCGGTAGAAATCATCGCCCGCGCCGGGCTTCGTCATCCGCGTCCACGACTGAAAATCGCTCAGCTCCTGCCTGGGCTTCTGAGTAAACAGGTTGTAAGCCAGGCGAACGGTCAGCTCGCCGCGATCATGGAGCTCGCGCACGATCTCATAATCGTCTGGGTAATTCTGAAAGCCGCCTCCGGCGTCGACGACGCTCGTGATTCCGAACCGGTTGAGTTCGCGCATGAACAGACGCGTCGAATTCATCTGATCATCGCGCGAGAGTTTGGGTCCCTTCGCCAGCGTGGCGTAGAGAATCATCGCGTTGGGCTTGGCGATGAGCAGTCCCGTTGGATTGCCTTGACGATCGCGTTGGATCTCGCCGGCAGGCGGCGGGGGCGTATCTTTGGTATACCCGACGGCACGTAATGCGGCCGCATTTAGAAGCGCACGATCGTACAAGTGGAGCACAAAGACCGGGGTGTCCGGTGAGACCGCGTTTATCTCATCCAGCGTGGGCATCCGCCGTTCCGCGAACTGGAACTCCGTCCATCCTCCCACCACTCGGACCCACTGCGGGGCGGGTGTCCGCGCAGCTTGAGATTTCAGCATCCGCAGTGCGTCGGCGAGTGATGGCACGCCATCCCAACGCAGCTCCAGGTTGTAGTTAAGCCCGCCGCGGATCGGATGCATGTGCGAGTCGTTCAGGCCGGGGATGACCGTCCGGCCACCGCAGTCGATCACATTTGTCGCCGGCCCACGTTGCTGCAGAATCTCATCACTGCGACCGACCGCACTTATCTTTCCGTCTTTGATAGCTACCGCTTCGACGAACGACGGGACACCATTGGTTGCGATCTTAGATTTATGGACGATGCTGTCGGGCTGCATGCGTGGCTCCTTATTGACCTCTCGCAAAGACACTCCAGCTCAAACCATTATTTGCGTGCAGCAGCCGGCGACGGTACTACGTACTCGGGGAGCTTTGTCGGCGTCGCGCCGTGGACCATGGTGTACGCGTACTCGACACCCGCTCCGTATGCGCCGTAGTGAGTCTTCACGATGTCCATGACGGCGTCGTAGGTGTCAGTCTCCGCCCAATCGCGCTGCCATTCGAGCATCACTTGAAGTGAGGTGACCGGTTTCGCTCCAGCCTGGACCACGCGCTTCATCGCATTGTCGTGCGCAAGTTGACTCACGTCGCCGCAGCAGTCCTCGACAACGTAGACTTCGTAATTGTCGTGGATGGCTTGAATCGTCGGCAGTGTGACGCAGGTCTCTGTCCACAATCCCGCCAAAACGATCTTTTTCCGACCGCTCTTTTCGATAGCGGCAACGAAGTTCTTGTCGTCCCAGGCATTCATAGAAGTGCGCTCGACGGGGATCTGGTTCGGAAAGACAGCCGTGATTTGCGGCCAGATATTTCCGCTGAAACTCTTGCTTTCCACCGTGCTGAGGACCACGGGAAGATCAAAAACCCTTGCCGCCTTTGCGAGCGCGACGGTGTTGTTGACGATCGATTGGCGGTCGAAATTGGAAACTCCAAAGAGCATCTGAGGCTGATGGTCGATCAGCGCGACCACGCAATTGTCCGGGGTTAGCAGTCCTTTCTCGCTCCGCTTTGTGCGACCTTTGTTGTTCGGCATGTCTTCCTCCGTCTCGAAATTGCCTTCGAATTGAAGTAACGCGAATTGCGAACCACCAAATACGGCTCAGTCCGGACAGCCGAGTTTCTGTGACGACAGACTTCCGTATCCCAACGATGCGCCTCTAGAATCCATTCTTCAAACGGTCTCGGCTGAGGTCAGCGGCGCTCCGCCATGGAGATACCCGACAGCCCCTCCGCTCTCCCCCACAGCCCTCTCTAGTGAGCACGTCCGGCCTTGATCGGCAAGACGGTATCTCCGCTTCGCCGCCGCTTTGGTAGAGGCGCGCTCGAAACCAGCGTTCCAGGTGTTTCGCAGGCGGGGACCTGCGCCACTGCACCGTCAGCCGCCTTGCGTCCGCCGTGGGCGAACACGCAATGGCGCTTACGTTTGTGCATCGCTATTTTCACGGAGACGCCTTGACCGCGATGGAACAGATTGACAGTGGACCGCGAAGGTCTCTTATCAGTACTATGTCACCAAATGGGTACCAAAAAGACGCCATCCGATATTTTCGACGAGCGCTATCCCGCGCGGCGCATCCTCAACCTCATTGGCGACAAGTGGACGCCCATCGTCCTCTACTGTCTTTCCGACAGCGTTCGCCGCTTCAATGAAATGCAGCGTCAGATCCCCGATATCTCCAAAAAGATGCTTATCCAGGTTTTGCGCGAGCTGGAGGCCTGGGGCGTGGTCGAGCGCAAGGTCTACCGTGTCGTCCCGCCCAAGACCGAATACCGGCTGACAACCTCAGGTCTTAAGCTCCACGAGCCAGTAAAAGTTTTGTGTCGCTGGGCTGCCGACAATACCGCGCTCCTCAACAAGATCGAAGCGCGAAGCCGCGCATCGAAGGCAAAGGCTACGTAAACCTTTGAGAACTAGCCCGCATATGTGGCTAGGTCACCAAAAGGTGACTACTTGCCCAAAGGGTACCTCGGCCTTATCTTAGTAACTCAGAGCAAGGATCAAGGAGATAACGGGCATGAGCGACTTGCGCGAACAGAACACAGTTTGTGGCATTGACGGCTGCGGACCCGCTGCCACCGAGATTGCCGCCCGCTCGAAAACCCCCACTTCGACGAGGCGCCACCAGATCATCATCGTTTCTGATGTCATCTGTCCTTGGTGCTACATCGCCAAGAAACACCTTGACCAGGCCTTCGCAATGACATCTTCCGCGGATCAATTCGCTGTAACGTGGATTCCTTACGAGTTGAACCCCAGCATGCCTAGGGAAGGCACGGACCGGCGCACGTATCGTTCCCGAAAATTCGGCTCCTGGGAACAATCCCAGCAGCTTGACGCGCAAGTGGCCAGCGCGGCCAAGAGTGCGGGCCTCGAGTTCCGTCACGACCTCATGCTGCGCACGCCCAACACGTTCAACGCGCACCGCCTCATCTGGTTCGCAGAGCAGCAAGGCGTCCAAGATGCCGTTGTGGAGGCGGTTTTCAAGGCCTATTTCACCGAGGGACGCGATGTCGGCGATATCGCCACACTCGTCGACATCGCCGCTGAGGCGGGCGTTGATCGCGCGACGGCCTCGGCATTCCTTCGAAGCGACGCCGGCACCGCGGAGGTGAAGCAGGAAGAAAGCATCGCCGTCCAGAACCGGATTGACGGCGTTCCCACGTTCATCCTCGATGGCCAACCGATCTTCTCGGGTGCTCGGAAGCCGGATGTGATTGCCCTGTACCTTAACGCCGCCATGGACAGTCATGCGAAATGAAGCCCTCAAGTCGCTTCCGCGCCGCGATCAAAAATAACGGCCGTTCTTGAGCAATAGACGGGCGTGCTAGGACGACTCGGATCGAGAAGTGAGGTCACTATGACCAAGGCGGATGATTCAAAACGACAACGCGCCCTAATCGTTGGCGGATCGCTCGGCGGGCTCTTCGCCGGCAACCTCTTGCGTCGAATCGGTTGGAACGTCGACGTTTTCGAGCGCTCGCCGCATGATCTCGACAGCCGCGGGGGCGGCATCGTTCTTCAGCCCGAGGTGGTCGAGGTCTTGCGCCGAGCAGGTGTCGACCTTCGAGCCGTCGAGCTCGGTGTACAGTCCGCGTACCGCACCGTCTTCAGGCCAGACGGATCGATCGAGTCCAAACACTTCGCGCCGCAAACTCAGACGTCTTGGTCGCTCATCTATGCGACCCTAAAGGCGGCCTTCGGCGACCAGAACTATCACCAGGCGAAGACGCTGGTAAAAGTTGACCAGGACCTTCGAGCGGGGACAGTAACCGCACAATTCGAGGATGGAACCCGAGAGTCGGGTGACCTTCTGATCGGCGCCGATGGCGGAGATTCCACTGTACGTCAGCAGTTTTGGCCGAGCATGCGGCCGACTTACGCCGGCTATCTCGCCTGGCGAGGACTGATCCCTGAAGACGAGATGCCGCCAGCCGCGCGCGAGTCCCTTCACGGTGACTTCGGCTTTGCCAACAACAGAGGCTCCCATATCCTCGGCTATCTCGTCCCCGGCGAACATAGCGACGTGCGTCCAGGCCACCGGCTTTACAATTGGGTCTGGTACCGCGTGGCGGATGAACGCCTGCTGGCAGAGATCATGACCGATCGCAACGGTCGGGCGCGCGGCTACGCGATCCCCGAAGGCTTGCTGGCCGACAAATGGATACGGCATCTCCACCGCGACGCGGAGAACCTGCTTCCACTGCCGTTCCGCCGGGTGGTCGAGGCGACGGTGCAGCCTTTCGCCCAAGCAATCCGCGACCTCGCTTCGGATCACATGGTGAACGGGCGTGTCGCCATCATCGGAGACGCCGCCGCCATCCCACGGCCCCACACTGCGGCCAGCACCTCCAAGGCGGCTGCGAACGCTCTTGCCCTGGCAGACGAGCTGCGGACCCTCCCCGACGACATCCCCGCAGCGCTCGCTCGCTGGGAGCCGGACCAGGTTGCGCTCGGCAAGTACCTCCGTCTGCAAGGATCTCAGACTGGCGACTACCTGCTGTTCCGCAGGCCCCCGATTGCAAGGGTAGGGTGAACATCTTGTCGTCGCAGCTCCAATGGCGTAGATCGGGCCTGTACCTTGAGACCCCGATCACTGTCGCAATAATTGGGTCCACCTCAAAACTGAGGCCCATCCGAGAAGTCCAAAACTACTAAATAGAACGAAAATGAGCGACACACCTGTTTCAAAAAGAGCCGTCGGTCAACCTATCGATCGCGTCGACGGTCGAGAGAAGGTCTTAGGCCGCGCGACTTTTGCGGCCGATCATCACATCTCTAATCTCGCATACGCAGTTGTAGTGCAATCCGAGATTCCACACGGGGTTCTTAATGAGTCGGGGCTCGATGCAGCGATTGAAAGCGCTTTGCGTGCTCCGGGTGTTCTCTATGTTCTTTCTCCCCATAATTGTCCGAAGCTTAGGGAGCTACCTGGAGAGCTAACCGACGATCTTCCGTTCGAGCGACGACCTCCTCTGAGCGATAACTCTATCGAGTTTGTGGGTCAGCATCTCGCCGTGATTGTCGCCGACACTCTTGAAAATGCAACTCACGCATCGTCGATGCTTGAGTTCTCATACAAGCCCGCGCCGGCGATCCTGTCGGCGGTTCAAGTCGCTACGTCACGCTCTGAGCCGTTGGGAGAGGGTCGGGTACGTCACGGCACCTACCTGCCGTATCACTTTGTCAAGCTGACAGAAGAAAAACTACAGGATACGCGAGGCCGGGTAAACCCGGGTAAAGAGGCGTTCCGCATCTCCCAAACCTATTCAACCCCAATTGAGCATCACAATCCAATTGAACTCTCTTCCACAATCGCCTCGTGGGATGGAGAGCTTCTCACCGTTTACGACAGCACACGCTGGATTGTTGGAAGCCGTAAGATGCTCGCCAGCTACCTTGATATGCCTGAAGCGAACATTCGGATCATCTGTCCCTATGTTGGCGGATCTTTTGGTTCGAAAAGCTTTCTCTGGCAACACGTCGTTCTCGTGGCCATTGCGGCGCGGGCAATCGGCCGGCCGGTAAAGCTTGTGCTAACGCGCCCGCAGATGTTCACTTCGGTCGGGCATCGCCCTGCTACCACCCAGCAATTGGTCGTGGCAGCCGATAGTGACGGCCTCATTACCACGACCGAGCATCACACGCTGACAGAGACCTCGACCATAGCGCAGTTTACTGAACCTGCCGGGCTCTCTACACGCATTCTATACCGTTCTCCGCATCTTGCAGTGTCCCATCGCGTGACACGAATTAATGCTCCCACTCCGTGCTTCATGCGGGCTCCGGGCGAGGCGTCCGGGCTGTTCGCGCTTGAGGTCGCGATGGACGAGCTTGCATCTTCGCTCAAAGTCGACCCGGTCGAGTTGCGTATCCAAAATCACGCCGACTTTGATCAGGCGAGTGGTATGCCGTGGTCGAGCAAGCATTTGCTAGAATGCTACCAGGACGCAGCATCTCGATTCGGATGGCACCAGCGCGTCCCCACTCCACGCGCTATGCGCCGCAACGGGCTTCTAATTGGTTGGGGCATGGCAACGGCGACTTACCCCGGCCGACGAATGCCAGCAGGCTGTCGAACAACCTTGAGCGAGACGATTTGGGCCGAGAATACTTTCGTAACTCACAAAACGCCCGTCGGCTGCGGCGCGACGGTGACCATCGATGGAGTTGCCAGCTTTTCTTCCGCAACGCATGAAATCGGGAATGGCGTGCGCACGGTGATGACTCAGATCGCCGCGGATGCTTCAGGGCTTCCACGAGATCGCATTCTTTTCCTCTCGGGCGACTCCGCCTTTCCTGATGCGCCATACAGCGGTGCTTCGCAGACCTCTGCGACGGTGGGGTCCGCTGTCTATGAAGCCGCGACGGAGCTAAAGCGGAGATTTATTGCACTTGCTGTACAGGACGTGAGCTCACCGCTTTACCGCTGTAGGCCGGACTCGACGGAGCTTGCCGATGGTTGGATCTACGACACGAAAAATCTCGCCCTCCGGGAGCATTACCTGGAGCTTGTACGGCGGGCACCGGTCCGAACAGTTCAGGAAGAGCTGACGTTCGTCACGCAATCCGCTTCAGCGAAAAAAGAGAAGTACGCGGTCCAGTCGTTTGGAGCGCATTTCTGCGAAGTCGAAGTTGACGAAGAGATCGGCCGCGCTCGCGTGAGGCGATGGGTCGGCACTTTCGACTGCGGCACCATCCTCAACCACAAGCTTGCACGCAGCCAGATTATCGGCGGCATAACCTTCGGTTTAGGCATGACATTGATGGAACAGACCCTCTTCGATCCGAGTACAGCGCTGCCGCTCAACGCGAATCTCGGCGAGTACCACGTCGCGACCCATGCGGACGTACCCGAGTTCGAAATTTCGTTTGTGGAATATCCGGATTTTTATCTCGATCCGATGGGTGCTCGCGGAGTTGGCGAACTAGGTATCTGTGGCGTCGCTGGAGCAATTGCAAATGCGATTTATCACGCGACCGGGAAACGGCTGCGTACCTTGCCAATCACCGTCGAGCAGTTGATGAAGGACTTTCCCAGTGAGTAATGCACAAAATGATAAGGCATCGATGGCCGCTGGTATCCCACACTCGAAGGTGTCTCTGAGAGTCAATGGCGTGTCAAACGAGCTTTTGCTCGACATCCGAACGACGCTCCTGGATGCATTGCGCGAACATCTTCACCTGGCCGGCAGCAAGAAGGGCTGCGATCACGGTCAGTGCGGGGCGTGCACAGTGATTATAGATGGCGATCGAGTTCTTAGCTGTCTCACTCTAGCGGTCGCCGCTGCGGATTCGGAGATCGTGACCATCGAAGGGCTCGCAAAGGGCGACGAACTTCATTCCATACAGTCTTCATTTGTAGAGCACGATGCGTTCCAGTGCGGCTACTGCACTCCAGGCCAAATCTGTTCCGCCGTAGCGCTTCTCGAAGAGCACAGGAGAGGAGATCTCAGTGCCGTTTCCTTCCAAGCTGGGCAGGTCGGGCAGGTCGAATTGACCGATCAAGAAATTCGGGAGCGGATGAGCGGGAATCTCTGTCGCTGTGGCGCCTATCCCAACATCGTGGCAGCCATCCGAGCCGTTGCGAAAGGAAGTGTTGCGTGAATCCGTTCAATTATCAGCGGGTCGCAACCCCGGAGGAAGCCATAAACGCAGTTGCTGACGAAGGAGCCGCGTTTCTGGGCGGCGGAACAAACCTCGTGGACTTGATGAAGAGCGGCATCCAGCACCCCACCAAGCTCATCGACATAACCCACTTGAATCTCACAAAAATTGCCATGTCGGCCACGGGCACCACACTAATCGAAGCGGGGGTGCGCAACAGCGTTATAGCCAACCACGAGATCGTCCGAACCCATTATCCTCTCCTCGCCCATGCGATCCTCAGCGGCGCCTCAGCGCAACTTCGCAACATGGCGACCGCGGGAGGCAACCTCCTCCAACGGACGCGTTGCCCCTATTTTATGGATCCGGCCTTTCATTCCTGTAACAAGCGCTTGCCGGGGAGCGGATGTGCTGCGATCGAAGGGTTAAACCGAGGGCATGCAATCCTTGGCACGAGTGAGATGTGCATTGCGACCAATCCGTCTGACATGGCCGTCGCGCTGTCATCTCTAGGAGCCGGCATACACATTCTCGGCCCGTCCGGTAAACGGACGATACCTATAGATGATTTTTATCGGCTGCCCGGCACCACGCCGCACCTCGAAACTGACTTGAGTAGCCGAGAATTGATTATCGCGATCGAACTTCCCAAACCGCGCTTCGCCAGGAATTCGTGGTACCTGAAGGTTCGCGATCGTGCGAGTTATGCATTTGCGCTTGTCTCGGTTGCTGCGGGTCTTGAATTACAGGATGGGATCATCGAATCAGCTGGTTTAGCGCTCGGAGGCGTAGCGCCAAAACCGTGGCGGTCCCTCGATGCGGAAAGCTTCCTCGCCGGGAGAGCGCCGACAATCGTGGCTTTTCGGCATGCCGCCGAAATCGCGTTAAGAGGCGCCTCCCCCTTAAGAAATAATGCTTTCAAGGTGGGCTTGGCGAAACACGCCATAGTGCGAGCGCTCATGCGCGCGGCCGGTTGAGGGCAGTAGTCAAATGGAACCCCGCCGCTGGATCGCGGCGGCTCGCCTTATGGCCCATCGAGAGATTCCCGGTGGCACGGCGTTGTTCAACAGTCTGCTAAAGACAAACTCAGTGGTTTGGGTGCTGTTGGCGGCGGCTAGGTCGATGGTCTGTGCGCGCCTTCATCGTCCAGACGGTATCTCGACTTCGCCGCCGCTTTGGTAGAGGCGCGCGCTCCGATACCGCGGAGTCGATCAAACGTTTTTCGTGACAGCCGCCGGCATTATCGGCACGAAGGGCCTGCGATGAGTCGCCACGCTCCAAACAGCGACCAGCAGTTTTCGCATCGCGGCGATGATTGCAACTTTGCCAGGTTTGCCTGCGGCCCGGAGCCGTTCGTAGTACTGCCGCAGCCACGGATTCCGTCGCACCAGTTGCAGGACCACCATGAAGAGCGATTTGCGCAAGCGTGCGTTCCCCAACGGGACCGCCGGCCCCTTCGTGAACCGCTTCTTACCAGATTGCCGAATGCGCGGGATCACGCCGACGTAGCTCGCGATCGCGCCAGGGCTATCAAAGCGGGCTGGATCTCCGAGCTCTGCGATCAGACAGGCGGCGGTTAATGGTCCCACCCCTTCGATCGTCATGATCAGCTTGCCAATCTCATGTTCGTCGACCTTCCGGCCGACCTCGCACGCCAAGTCCTTCAGTCGGCGCCTTAGCACATCCAGATCGTCACACAGGTATTTAATCCGTAGCCGATACGGCTCAGAGTGATGGGCCCCGACGGATTTTTCGGCCGCCTCGATCAGATTGCGCGCCAACTCCTGGCCAATCTTGTGCGAACCGTCATAAACAATCCCCGCAAGCTTCTTCACCGAGACGCCGCGGAACGATGCCGCAGTCGGATAGTGCGACAGAATCGTGCCTGCGAGTTGACTCTCGAGTGTCCGCACGTAACGGGTGAACTCGGGAAAGCCCAGGTCGACCGCTCGGTGTAATTGCCTCAGACGGTCGGCGAAGTCCGCCGCAACTCGCTCGCGCAGCCGCTCCAACTCACGTAACTCTTCTGTCGGCGCATCGGGCAGCTGCGTCGTTCGCGGTCTTTTCTGCTGAGCGAAGCGCGCGATCCCCAGTGCATCGATGGCATCGGTTTTGGTGCGCCGCAGCTCTTCCTCGGCAAAGCGAGCAGTACGCAACGGATTCAGCACTGCGACCACATAACTCTTCGCGATCAGAGCGACGAATAGATTGCGCCAATAGTGCCCAGTCGCCTCCAGCGCCACCAGACAGTCAGCAGATGGGCCCAGCAACTCGAACAGCCGTGCATATCCCGACGAGTCTTCACCGAACGGACTGGAGCGACACAAGACCTCGCCCTGCTCGTCGACCACCGCCACCATATGACGCTCGCCACCGATATCGATTCCCGCAAACCGCATCATCCCACCTCCTTCCTTCACTCGGTTCCCCGCGCCTCGGAGCCGGAACTCGCGCTCTTGCTTGTCCATGCGAGGACGCTCTTTGCGCCTCTGGATACCGTTCGAGCCTTGAGCCCCGGACGAGGGCGCCAATCTAGCGCACAAGGATTTACCTTCAGCACGGCCGGCGGCGACACCTCTCCGGGGAACCTTCCGCATCTTAGCCCA